>JAIYAG010000087.1 GCA_027489195.1 Burkholderiales bacterium
CTGCTGGTGGCCTACAGCGGCTACCAGGTGGGCAATCCGCACCTCTTTCCGAACGCCGGCTGGGACCCCATCAAGGACTTCACCCCGGTGGCGATGCTCACGCGTGCGCCGCAGCTGATCGTCACCCGCGCCGACCTGCAGGCGAACACCCTGACCGAGCTGATCGCCCATGCCAAGGCCAACCCGGGCAAGCTGAACTACGCGTCGTCCGGCAATGGCTCGATCCAGCACATCGCGGGGGAGCTGTTCAAGCAGCTGACCGGCACCTTCATCACACACATCCCCTACCGGGGCGCCGGCCCCGCGGTGCAGGACCTGATGGGGGGACAGGTGGACCTGTTCATCACCACGCCGGCATCGGTCGTGCAGCAGGTGAAGGCGGGCCGGCTCAAGGCGCTGGCCGTGACCAGCGAAGCGCGGCTCGCCGCGCTGCCCCAGGTCCCGACGGCTGCGCAGGCGGGCCTGAAAGGCTTCGCGCTCGACTCCTGGTTCGCCCTCTACGGACCCGCAGGCATGCCGACCGAGGTGGTGCAGACCCTTGGCGCCGAGATCGCCAAGGTCCTGGCGCAACCGGATATCCGACGCCGTGCCGAGGAGTCCGGTACCTCGGTGGAGCAGATGGGCGCCGCGCAGCTCGCCGAGTTCACGCGCAAGGAACTGGACTACTGGGGCAAGGTCATCCGATCGGCGAAGATCACGGCCGAATGAGGGTGGGCGCTCAGCCCGCCGCCGTCCGCGCCCACAGCGCCCGCACCGCGTCCTTCATCTGCAGCGACTCCGCCCAGCGGTCCGACAGCTCGTAGCCGTCGGCGCCGGTGATCGCGTAGGGCGAGGGGCCGAGCTCGCACAGGAAGGTCAGCGTCGCATCGGGTCCGGCGCGGCGGCGCCAGCTGCGGAAGCCGTACGCCCACCAGTCCATGAACAGCTCGACCCAGCCCTGGTGCTGCGGGAAGCCGAGCTGCACCTGCACCTGCTCGCGGCTCGCGACGCGGCCGTGGAAGCCCCAGGTGTTGTCGAGGATGCGGTGCATCAGCCCGTGGTTGACCTCGTCGATCGGCCAGGCGAACTCGCGGCCCACCACGTAGTGCGACAGGTCGGCGGTGAAGCGCAGGTCTGGGAACCGGTCGAGCAGGTGCAGCGTGAAGAACAGGTCCGTGGTCATGCGGTCGCGGTGCGTCTCGATGTGCATCGCGATGCCGGCGTCCTCGGCGAGCCGCCGCCAGCCCTCGATGTACGGCACGCACTCGTCGACCGTGTACGGGCGCACGTCGGGCTGCAGGTTCAGGTGGTCGGCACCGAGCGCGTGCACATGCTCGAGGATGGGCTTGAGGTCGTCGACCGTGCGCGGATAACACTGCGCCTGCCAGCTCATGCCGTGATCGCGCAGGAAGCCGGTGACGGTCTTCGCGTACTCGAAGTCGGCGAAGCGCACGCCGCAGCCGTCGAAGCCTGCACCGCGGATCATCGCGAGCTTCTCGTCGAGGGTCCACTCGAGCCCGTCGGGGCGACGGCGCTCCATCGCCCACAACGACTGGTACACCTTGAACTGCTGCATGGGGTCTCCCTCCCGGGCTGGCGCCGGGTCGCGTCCACTGTAGCGCAGCACGGGCAGCGGCGACGGCAGGCGGCACGACGCACGGAACGGCACGGCCCGGTGCAGAATGGGCGCCCTGCCCGGCCGGGCCGGACGCGCGACTGTCGCGGTCCACGGACGGGCGCACCAGACGGAGACACGATGGGCCGGATCGAGACCGATTACCTGATCGTCGGCAGCGGCGCCGCGGGGCTCGCGTTCGCGGACACGCTGCTGGCCGAGACCGACGCGCACATCACGATCGTCGATCGGCACGGCAAGCCGGGCGGACACTGGAACGACGCCTACCCCTTCGTCGCGCTGCATCAGCCGTCGGCCTTCTACGGCGTGAACTCGATGGAACTGGGCGCCGGCCGAAAGGACACGGCGGGCGTGAACCGTGGTCTGTACGAGCTGGCCTCGGGGCCTGAGATCAGCGGGTACTTCGACCGGGTCATGAAGCAGCGGCTGCTGCCGAGCGGCCGCGTGGACTACCGGCCGATGTGCGACTGGCAGGGCGACGGCCGCTTCGTGTCGATCCTGTCGGGCACGGTCACCGAGGTGACGGTGCGTCGCAAGGTGGTCGACGCGGCCTACCTGAGCCCGCGCGTGCCGGCCACCCACACACCGCGCTTCGCGGTCTCGGCCGACGCCTGGCTGCTGCCGCCGGGCGCCCTGCCCCAGCTCTGGCACGCGCCCGCCGGGCGGGACCGGCCGCGTCACTTCGCGATCATCGGCGCGGGCAAGACCGCGATGGACGCGGCGGTCTGGCTGCTCGACTCCGGCGTGCCGCCCGAATCGATCACCTGGGTGGTGCCGCGCGACTCGTGGCTGCTCAACCGGCTGCAGACCCAGCCGGGCGACGAGTTCTTCGAGCACACGATCGGCGGGCAGGCCGACCAGATGGAGGCCTGCGCGAAGGCGACCTCCGTCGACGACCTGTACGACCGGCTGGAGGCCTGCGGCACGCTGCTGCGCATCGATCCGACCCGCCGGCCGACGATGTTCCACCTGGCGACGATCTCGGTCGGCGAGCTCGAGGCGCTGCGACGCATCGGACACGTGATCCGCAAGGGTCACGTGCGCGCGATCGACGCCGCCGGGCTCGATCTCGAGCAGGGTCGCGAGGCGCTGCCGCCGGGCACGCTGTGCATCGACTGCACGGCCTCGGCGGTCGAGCAGCGGCCGATCCAGAAGGTGTTCCAGGGCGATCGGATCGTGCTGCAGCTGGTGCGCCTGCCGCTGCCGACCTTCAGCGCGGCGCTGATCGCCCGCGTCGAGGCCGGCTACGAGGACGATGCGACCAAGAACCGGCTCTGCGGCCCGGTGCCGTTCCCGTGGCGGACCGAGGACTACCCGCGCTCGCTGCTCGCGAACATGGCCAACCAGTACCAGTGGAGCCAGGACAAGGCGCTTCGGAGCTGGATCCGCGACAGCCGGCTCGACGGCTTCGGCAAGCTGATCGCGTCGGTCGATCCGCAGGACGCGGCCCGGCAGGCGATCCTCGCGCGCTTCCGCACGCATGCGGCGGGCGCGATGGCGAACCTGCCGAGGCTGCTCGCCGGCTGACTCGGCGCGGAGGCCCCGGAAGGCGAGGCCGCGCAGCGGGCCTGTCGAGCCCTGAGTCGGCCGAGCCGCGGCCGCGGCCGCGGGCTCAGCGGGCCAGCGGGCTCAGCGGGCGATGGCGGCCTGCCGGCGTCGCGCCCCGGCCGGCTGGGTGCGACGCACCGGCGCCGGCGCCGGCAGCGGCTGGGCGCGGGGCTGCAGCAGCGTGAACCACCAGCCCGCGGCCTGCGGGTTGCCGCCGAAGAACTGCAGCAGCGCGTCCGCCTCGCGGGCATGCGCGGTGCGCAGCGGGGTCTGGTCGTTGACGCCAGCCTCGTGGTGCAGCCCGTGGATCGCCTCGTGCAGGAAGATCACGGCGAGCTGCGTGCCGGACAGGGCCGGGTCGAGCTCGATGCGGCGCCGCTCGAGGTCGGCCTGGCCGAAGACGCGCAGGCGCGTCGCGGTCTTGACGGGCAGCTGGCGCACCGTCCAGCCCGCCTGCCCGACGACGAGACGCTGCGGCGTGCGGCCGCTGCGGCGCACGTGCGGGCTGATCGCCCGCAGCAGCGCCCATGTGAGGGCGGGGTTGCGACGGGCGAGCTGCGACAGGCCGCTGGCGAGCGAGTGCGTCAGGTGCTCCTCGGTGCTGTCGACGATCAGCGCGGCCTGCGCGTAATGCACCAGGCGCACCAGCGCGTGCACGAAGGCGCGCAGCCACTGGACCGGGTTGAGCCCCTCGCGCAGCAGGATCCGCCCATGGGTGAGGTCGAGGCAGGCATGCCGACGACGCACCGGCATCGCGTCGGCCGCGAGCTCCCGGACGACGAGGGTGTACGGACCGAGCTCGAGGCTCTCGGACAGCGCGAAATCGCGGAGCTGGGCGGTCAGCAGGAACGGATGCGGTGGCACGGTGAAGACTCCTTGGCCCCCATCATGGCCCCAGTCGGGCCCGGTTTCTATTGGAAGATGCCCCGATAGGGACTACGACCGAAGGCCGACCCTTCTGCCTTCCATCGATTCCGACAAACCCCTTTCGAATTCCACGAATCAACCGTTTAGAACGGTTCAGACCTCGTCGCGCCCGAGCGCGGGGAGCCGCCAGCCGCGTCGCATCGCGAGCATCCGCAGCCCGAATCCCAGGGCCGCGCCGGCCGCGATCGACAGCGGCCGCGGCGCGTCGATCGCAGCGAGGCCGACCACCGTCCAGCCGCAGGCGAACGCGCAGGTCGCGTTCAGTTCGGTCCGCCGGAAGATGCGCGGCACCTCGTTGCACAGCACGTCGACGATGACGCCGCCGAAGGTCGCGGTGATCACGCCCATCATCACCGCGACGAAGGGCGGCAGCCCGGCATCGATCGACAGGGTCGTGCCGGTCGCGGCGAACAGCCCGAGGCCGAGGGCATCGGGCCACGGCACCACGCGCTCGACCCACGGCCGGACACGGTCCCGCGCCAGCCAGGGGAGCAGCAGGCTGAGCGCGAACACCGCGACCACCCATTCGTGATGCTCGATCCAGAAAAGAGGCCGACGATCGATCAGCACGTCGCGCAGCGTGCCGCCGCCGAAGGCGGCCACGAAGGCGAGCGCGAAGTGACCGATCGGGTCCATCCCGCGCCGCTCGGCCTCGAGGTAGCCCGAGACGGCGAACGCGACGAGCGCTGCGATCTCGGCCCAGCGCAATGCGAGTTCCATGGGACGACTCTACCGCACGGCGCATACAATTCCGGGTTCCCAGGACAGAGGTGATCGCCATGCATGCGAAGTCCCGTACGACGTCCCTTCGCGCACGGCAGCGGCCGCGCGCCACGCTCGCGATCGTCGGGGCGCTCGGGCTCGCC
>JAIYAG010000093.1 GCA_027489195.1 Burkholderiales bacterium
CCGCGGCCCATTCCTCCATTGGTCAAACGTCGCCGCGGCGCGCGGCGCTCAATCAAACATCGCGGCGATCGCCGCGGGATCGACATCCTCCACCCGGGCCGGGTTCCACTGCGGCTTGCGGTCCTTGTCCACCAGCGCCGCGCGCACGCCTTCATGGAACTCGGGGTGGAAGGCCACCTTGCGGGTGAGCTTCAGCTCCGCGTGCAGCGCCGCGCGCAGGCTCATGCCCGCACCGCGCTTGAGGATCTCGTAGCTCCAGAACACGGAGGAGGGGGAGACGGCGCGCAGCTCCTTCAGCGTGGCCGCGGCCCATTCGGTGCCCTCGGCCTCCAGCGCCTTGAAGATCGCCAGCACGCCGTCGGCGCCGAAGCAGCGGTCGATCGTCTCGCGGTGCGGCGCCAGGGTGAAGGCCGGCACCTCGCGCATGAAGGCCGAGACGGCCGCGGCACCGTCGCGCGCCAGCGCCTCGCGCAGGGCGGGCAGGTCTTCCTTGCGCACCAGGTGGGTGGCCAGGCCGGCATGGATGGCGTCGGCGCCGTTCATGCGCAGGCCCGTCAGGCCCAAATAGAGGCCGAGCTGGCCCGGCATGCGCGGCAGGGCGTAGCTGCCGCCGACATCGGGGAACAGGGCGATGATGGTCTCCGGCATGGCGAACTGGCTGGTCTCGGTGGTGATCACCATGCGCCCATGAACGGAAAGCCCGATGCCGCCGCCCATGCAGAACCCGTCCACCAGGGAGATGTAGGGCTTGGGGTATTCGGCGATGGAGGCGTTCAGCGCGTATTCCTCGCCGAAGAAGCTCTCGATCGGCTCCGGATTGCCCGCCATGCCGTGGGCGCGCACCGAGATAACGTCCCCGCCGGCCGAGAAGGCGCGCCCGCCGGCACCTTCCACCAGCACGGCATGGATCTCCGGATCGTCGCGCCAGTTGTCCAGCGCGGCGCGCATGCGGCGGATCATGTCCAGATCCAGCGCGTTCAGCGCCTTCGGGCGGTTCAGCAGCAGGTGGCCGATGCGGCCCTTGCGCGTGGCGACAACACTCGGCTCTGGCACGCTGGCGTCTGACATCGGGGCTCGCTCCTCGTCTGGCTTTGTGCCGGTATGGCGCGTGCCGGCGGCGTCATCAAGCCGGCGGCCCCATCTTGCCTGCGACATTGCGGTACTGCGCCGTTCGGGGCAAATGAGCCCAGCTTCCCAGAGGACACATGACGCCCTTCGTCCGCTTCGACCGCGTGCGCCGCAGTTTCGACGGCCAGACCGACGTCGTGCGCGACCTGTCGCTGGACGTGGCGCGCGGCGAGTTCCTGACGCTGCTCGGCCCCTCCGGCTCTGGCAAGACCACGGCGCTGATGATGCTGGCCGGGTTCGAGCGGCCGGATGGCGGGGTGATCTTGTTGGATGGACAGGACATCACCCGCACCGCGCCACACAAGCGCAACATTGGCGTGGTGTTCCAGAGCTACGCGCTGTTCCCGCACATGAGCGTGGCGCAGAACGTCGCCTTCCCGCTGGAGGTGCGCGGCCTGTCGCGCGCCACGCGGGAGGAACGGGTGGGGCGCGCGCTGGACATGGTGCGGCTGGCCGGGTTCGGCGACCGGCTGCCGGCGCAGCTTTCCGGCGGGCAGCAGCAGCGCGTGGCGCTCGCCCGGACGCTCGCGGTGCGCCCGCGGGTCCTGCTGCTCGACGAGCCGTTCGCGGCGCTCGACAAGAACCTGCGCCTGGACATGCAGATCGAGATCCGGCGGATCCAGCGCGAACTCGGCGTCACCACCGTGCTGGTCACCCACGACCAGGAGGAGGCGATGTCGATGGCCGACCGGATCGCGGTGATGAACGCCGGTCGGGTCGAGCAGTTCGACACCCCCGAGACGGTCTACGACGCGCCGTCAACGCGCTTCGTCGCCACCTTCGTCGGCACCGCCAACCTGCTGCCGGGGCGGCTCGCCCGCGATGGCGACGGCTGGGTGCTCGAGGCCGAGGCCGGCGGGCGACTCGCGATCGCGCGGCCGTCCCCCTGCACGCGCGAAGGCGCCGCGGTGCTGGCGGCGCGGCCCGAGCACCTGTCGATCGTGGAGCCCGGACCGGACGCGCTGCCCGCCACCGTCGGCATGGTGCTGCCGCTCGGCCCCTCGCTGGTCCACGAGCTGGCGCTCGCCGACGGCCGGCCGATCAAGCTGGTGCGCCCGCGCACGGCCGACGGCGTTCGGCTGCGCACCGGCGAGCGGGTGGGCGTGGCGCTGCGCCCGGGCTCGCCGGCCGCGGTCTTCGCGCAGTGAGGCGCCGGTGACCGCCGCGACCGCCACCGCCCCGGCCCCCGGCGCCGCCCGACCCGCCCGCCCGCAGCGCTCGGCCGCCACCGGCCCGATCCCGCTCGCGCTGCCGCTGGCGCTGTTCTTCGGCGTGTTCGTCGTGATGCCGCTGGCGCTCCTGGTCTTCGTCAGCCTGCACCAGGACCCGACGCTCTCGACGATGGGGCTCGCGCAGTACCGGAAGTTCCTCGGCGACGGCTTCAATCTGGCGGTGCTCGGCAACACGCTGTGGCTGGGCCTGAAGGTGACCCTGCTCACGGTGCTGATCGGCTATCCGCTCGCCTGGGCCTACACGCTGGCCGCGCCGCGCTGGCAGGCGCTGCTGATGCTGCTGATCGTGCTGCCGCTGCTCACCAGCGCGGTGGTGCGCACCTTCGCCTGGGTGGTGATCCTCGGGCGCCAGGGCATCGTCAACACCGTGCTCACCGGCTGGGGCTGGATCGACGCGCCGCTCAAGCTGCTGTACACGCCGGGCGCGGTGACCGTCGCGCTCGCGCAGATCGAGCTGCCGCTGATGGTGCTGCCGCTGATCACCGCGCTGTCGAACATCGACCCGGCGCTGCGCCAGGCCTCGCTCGCGCTCGGTGCCGGGCGCTGGCGCACCTTCGTGCAGGTGACGCTGCCGCTGTCGATGCCGGGCCTGCTCGCCGGCTGCCTGCTGGTGTTCGCGTCATCGGTCAGCGCCTTCGTCACCCAGACGCTGGTGGGCGGCGGGCGCCAGATGTTCATGCCCTTCTACCTGTACCAGCAGGCGATCCAGGCCAACGACTATCCGTTCGCCGCCACCATCGCGGTGATGCTGCTGGTGTCGGTGCTGGCGGTGGTGACCGTGGTCAACCTGCTGGCGCGGCGCAGCCGGGGGTTCGTCCATGGCTGAGGCCGCGGCAGGCGGGGCGCCGGGCGCCGGGCGCGTGGCCACCGAATCGGTGGGCTCGCGGCTCGAGCGGCGCTCGTTCACGCTGGTCTTCGGCGCGCTGTGCGCGGTCGCGATCGTGCTGCTGATGGCGCCGACGGTGATCGTCGTGCTCACTTCGTTCACCAGCGGCTTCTCGCTGAAGTTCCCGCCGCCGGGCTGGTCGTGGCGCTGGTACCTGGCGCTGTGGAACGAGTCGCCCGAGATCCTCGATGCCTTCGTGCTGTCGCTGAAGCTCGCGGCGATCGCGACCTCGGTGTCGATCGTGCTGGCGGTGGCCGCGGCGCTCGCCATCGCGCGGCGCCGCGAGGCCTGGGCGCGCCTGGTCGAGTCGCTGTTCCTGTCGCCGCTGATGCTGCCGACGCTGGCGCTGGGGCTGGCGCTGCTGATGCTCTTCAACCTCGCCGGCACCGGGCTGTCGTTCGGCACGCTGGTGGTCGGCCACGTCGCGATCACCGCGCCCTACGTGTTCCGCACCACCGCCGCGAGCCTGCTGCAGCTCGACGCGAGCCTGCTCGAGAGCGCGCGCAGCCTCGGCGCCTCGCCGGTCCACGCGTTCCGCACGGTCACGCTGCCGCTGATCTCGCGCGGCGTCGCCGCAGGCGCGTTCATCGGCTTCATGTACTCGTTCGACAACGTCGCGGTCTCGCTGTTCCTGTCGGACGCGCGCAGCGAGGTCCTGCCGATCCGCATGTGGCACATCATCGAGTCGAACCTGGACGTGCGGGCGGCCGCCGTCTCGGGCGTGCTGATCGCCGCGACCCTGGTGATGATGATCGTGATGGAGCGGCTCGCCGGCATCTCGAGGCACCTGCGATGAGCAGGGCCCGCGCGATACCGGTGCTCGCCTGCTCAGGGGGCGGGCGGGGCCACGGTATCGCCGCCCCAGCGGCGGCGCAGCGCGAGGTACTCGCCCTCGAGCGGGCCGGGCTCGATCCGCGGAAACCAGCCGGTCATGTCGCAGAAGGCCTCCAGCGAGTAGTCGCCGAGGTCGGTGCGCTGGAGCGTCGCGTGGCGCAGCGCCAGCACCACGCGCGCGATGCCGGCGAGCTTGAGGGCGCCGGCGCACATCGGGCAGGGCTCCATCGTGCAGTAGAGCGTCGCGCCGCGGGTGGACAGCGGGCCGTGCGCGGCCTGCGCTGCGCGGATCGCATCGGTCTCGGCGTGCTCGGTGACGATGCCGCGGCTGACCTGTCGGTTCTGGCCGGCGCCGAGCAGCCGCCCGTCGCGCACGAGCACCGCGCCGGTCGGCCAGTCGCCGCGTCCGTAGGCGTCCTGCGACTGGTCCATCGCGGCGCGCATCCAGTGAAGGTCGATGTCGGCGGGGCTGCTCATGTCGGATGTCCGGCGGTGCGGGGTGGCCTCCAGTGTGGAGAGGAACGATGACGAATTCCAACAGGACACTGCTGCGCGGCGCGACCGCGCTGCTCGGCGAGGACCAGGCCTACGATGCGCGGCCGCTCGACGTGCTGGTCGAGGGCGGGCGGATCACCGCGATCGAGCCCGCGGGCACGATCGGGCAGGCCGACGAGACCGTCGACCTGGGCGGGCGCTTGCTGGTGCCGGGGCTGGTCAACGGCCACCAGCACTCGCACGAGCACTTCCAGCGCGGCCGGACCGAGAACCTGCCGCTCGAGCTGTGGCAGCACCTGGTGCGCACCCGCGTGCCGGTGCCGCTGACGCCGCGCCAGGTCTACCTGCGCACGCTGATCGGCGCGATCGAGAGCCTGCGCACCGGCTGCACGACGATGGTCGACGACCTCGCGGTGGGGGCCGCGGTCGACCGCGAGCGCATCGACGCGACGATGCAGGCGTACGAGGACGCGGGCATCCGCGCGCTGGTCGGCTTCGCGATGATGGACAAGCCGATCATCGACAACTTCCCGTTCGCCGACGAGTCCTTTCCGCCCGGGCTGGCCGCGGAACTGCGCGCCGCGCCCCGGCCGACGCAGCAGGACTACCTCGGGCTGGTCCGCGATCTGGCGCGCACCCGCCATCCGAAGACCTCGCGGGTCGGCGTGCTGGTGTCGGCCTCGGCGCCGCAGCGCTGCACCGACGCGTTCCTGATGCAGGTGCGCGGCCTGGCCGACGAGCTGGACCTGCCGCTGATCACGCACGTCCAGGAGACGCGGCTGCAGGTGGTGACCGGGCAGCGCTTCTACGGCGTGCCGATCGTCGAGCACCTCGATCGCATCGGCTTCCTCAAGCCCGCGACCAGCCTCATCCACGCGGTGTGGCTGAACCCGCGCGAGATCGAGGCGCTCGCGCGCAGCGGCGCCACCGCGCAGCACAACCCGTGGAGCAACCTGCTGCTCGGCTCGGGCGTGCAGCCGGTGCGCGAGCTCCTCGAGGCCGGCGTCAACGTCAGCCTCGGCTCCGACGGCTCGTGCTCGACGGTGACGGTGAACATGCTCAACGTGCTGGGCAGCGCGGCGGCGGTCTCGAAGCTGCGCGGCGATCGCCAGGACCGCTGGCTGTCGGCGGCCGAGGCGCTGCGCGCCGGCACGATCGGCGGGGCGCGCGCGCTCGGCTTCGGCGACGCGCTGGGCGCGATCCGCGTCGGCGCGATCGCCGACCTGGTCGGCTACCGGCTCGACACCGTCACCTTCGCGCCGCTGACCGACCCGGTGCGCCAGCTCGTCTACGCCGAGCGCGGCGCCGGCCTCGACTTCTCGATGGTCGACGGCCGCGTCGCGATCGCCGGCGGCCGGATGCGGGGCATCGACGAGGCCGCGATCCTGGCCGAGATCGAATCCGAGTACCGCTCGCTCGCCGGGCAGTACGAGGCGGCCGAGGCCTCGGTCGCCCCGGTGCTCGCGGCCGCCGAGACGCTGTGGCGCCGCTCGCTCGCGCTGCCGATCCCCGCCGACACCTACGCGGCGCGGCTGCCCGACGCCGCCTCCGGCCCCCAGCCCTGAGCGCGACCCCGATCGCGCCCGCCGTCTTCCTCCCCGCCCTCTCATCCCCCTGAACGGAGAAGCACCATGGTCAGTCCCGTCCGCCGCTCGCTCCTCGCCACCGCCCCCGCGGCCGCCGCCGCCGCCGCCCTCGGCGGTCTCCCCCGATTCGCCGCCGCGCAGGCGGTGACGCTCGCGCAGATCAAGGCCTCGGGCGAGCTGCGCATCGGCTGCGAGGCCGCCTACGTGCCGTTCACCTACCGCCAGGACGGCAAGATCGTCGGCTACGACGTCGAGCTCGCCGAGCTGTTCTGCAAGTCGCTCGGCGTGAAGGCCAACTTCATCGACACCGCCTGGGCGGGCGTGATCCCGTCGCTGTACGCGAAGAAGTTCGACGTGATCATGTCGTCGATGAGCTACACGAAGGAGCGCCTCGAGCGCGTCGCCTTCACCATCCCGTACGCCGAGGCCTCGCAGGCACTGCTGGTTCGCGCGTCCGATGCCGACAAGATCAAGGGGCCTGTCGACCTGAACGGCCGCGTGCTCGCGGTCAAGCTCGGCTCGCCGGGCCAGGTGCTGCAGGAGCGGATGGCCGCCTCGCTCAAGGCCGCGGGCGGTGCCGGCTTCAAGGAGCTGCGCACCTTCGACGACCATCCCTCGGCCTACGTCGCGCTCGCGCAGAACCGCGTCGACGGCGTGCTCAACACGGTGCCGACGCTGGCGATGGTGCTCAAGGACGCGCCGGGCAAGTACGCGATCGTCAAGGGCATGGGCGCCGACAACTGGGCGGGCATCGCCGCGCGCAAGGAGGATCCGGAGATCGTCGCCTTCCTGAACGACGAGCTGAAGAAGCTCAAGGCGAGCGGCGCGATCTACGCGCTGCAGGAGAAGTGGTTCGGTTTCCGGATGACGCTGGCCGACGCGGTCCCGAGTTTCGGCTGACATGGTCTTCGACTGGGGCCTGGTGGCGAAATCCCTGCCGCTGCTGGCGACGGGGTGGGTCACCACGGTGAAGATCTGCTCGCTCGCGATGCTGCTCGGCGTCGCGCTCGGCGGCGTGCTCGGACTGATGTCGCTGTCGCGCCTGGCGCCCGCGCGCTGGGCGGTGATGGCGTACGTCGACTTCATCCGCGGCACGCCGCTGCTGATCCAGATCTTCCTGGTGTACTTCGCGCTGCCGGTGGTCGGCATCAACCTGCCCGAGTTCTGGGCGGGCGTGATCGCGCTCGGGCTGAATGCGGCGGGCTTCATCGCCGAGATCGTGCGCGCCGGTGTCGGCTCGATCGAGAAGGGCCAGGCCGAGGCGGCCCGCTCGATCGGGATGCGCCACGGCCAGATCCTGATCCACGTGCTGCTGCCGCAGTCGCTGCGCGCCGTGGTGCCGCCGACGACCAACGAGCTGATCACCCTGGTCAAGGGCTCGGCGCTGCTGTCGGTGATCTCGGTCTACGAGCTGACCCGCGCGGGGCAGGCGATCATCGCCGTGCACTTCGCGCCCTTCGAGATCTTCCTGATGATCGCCGCGTACTACTACCTGACGATCTCCGTGCTCGCCTGGCTGTCGCGCTGGCTCGAGCGCCGGTTGCCGGCGTGGTGAGGGCGGGACGATGACGCTGCTGCGCGCGGAGGGGATCACCAAGGCCTACGGCGGGCGCACCGTGCTGCGCGGCGCCTCGCTGTCGGTCGACGAGGGCGAGACGATCGTCATCATCGGGCCCTCGGGTTCGGGCAAGACGACGCTGCTGCGCTGCCTGAACTGGCTGGAGACGCCCGACGCCGGCTCGGTGGTGCTGCGCGGCGAGGCGATCGGGCGCGACGCGTCGGGCCGCGCGCTGTCGGAGGCGACGGTCGCGCGTCAGCGCAGCCGCGTCGGCTTTGTGTTCCAGCGCTTCAACCTGTTCGCGCACCTGTCCGCGCTCGACAACGTCGCGATCGGCCCGCGGCGGGTGCTCGGCGTGGGCGCGGAGGAGGCCCGCGCGCGGGCCCGCGCCGAGCTCGAGCGCGTGCACCTGGCCTCGCATGTCGACAAGCGTCCGAGCCAGCTCTCCGGCGGGCAGCAGCAGCGGGTGGCGATCGCGCGTGCGCTGGCGATGCGCCCGGAGCTCATCCTGTTCGACGAGCCGACCTCGGCGCTCGATCCGGAACTCGTCACCGAAGTGGTCGTTGTGATGCGCGAGCTGGCGGATGCGAAGATGACGATGGTGGCGGTCACGCACGAGATGCGCTTCGCGCGCGCCGCCGCCGACCGGGTGGTGTTCATGGACG
>JAIYAG010000482.1 GCA_027489195.1 Burkholderiales bacterium
CCAGATCGCCAGGGGGGCGGCGTCGCGCCGAGGCTCAGGTCGGCTCAACGGCGGGCACGTCCATGCGTTCCAGGATGCGCGCCGAGGCGGCGAGCGCAGCGCCGACGCACTGGTCCATGTTGTAGTACCGGTACTGGGCCAGACGGCCGACGAAGGTGGTGTCGCGCTCGGCCTCGGCCATCGCCTCGTACCGCTTGAACAGCGCCTCGTTCTCGGGCCGCGGCACCGGGTAGTACGGATCGCCCTCGTCCTGCGGATACTCGCGCACGATCGAGGTCCCGGCATGCGTCTGGCCGGTCAGGTGCTTGAACTCGGTGATCCGCGTGTAGTCGTGGTCGTTCGGGAAGTTCACCGTGCCCACCGCCTGCACCCGGGTCGTGCCCGGCAGGTGCTCGTGCTCGAAGCGCAGCGACCGGTAGGGCAGGCGTCCGTGGCAGAAGCCGAACCAGGCGTCGATCGGTCCGGAGAACACGGTGTGGCGGGGGCGGATGCGGTCGCGGACCTCGAACCAGTCGACGCCGGTCTCGACGCGGATGTTCGGATGGTCGAGCAGCCGCTCGAAGAGCCGGGTGTAGCCCTCGGCCGGCATCTGCTGGAAGGTGTCGGCGAAGTAGCGCCCGTCGCGGTTCGTGCGCACCGGGATCCGTGCGGCGACCGAGGCCGAGAGCTGCGACGGGTCGAGCCCCCACTGCTTGCGGGTGTAGCCGCGGAAGAACTTCTCGTACAGGTCGCGGCCGACCTGCGAGACCACCACGTCCTCGCTGGTCTCGATCCGCTCGCGCGGCTCGCGCACCGACGCGTAGTAGGCCTCGATCGTCGTCTCGTCGAGCGACAGGCCGTAGACCGCGTTGACGGTGTCGATGTTGATGGGGATCGGCACCAGTTGCGCGCCGACCTTCGCCAGCACGCGGTGCTCGTACGGCCGCCAGTCGGTGAACCGGGACAGGTACTCGACGATGCGCGCCGAGTTGGTGTGGAAGATGTGCGGACCGTACGGATGGATCAGCACGCCGTGGGCGTCAGGCCGGTCGTGCGCGTTGCCGCCCACGTGGGGGCGGCGGTCGAGGACCAGCACCTGCAGGCCGTGTTCGGCCAGCCGCTCGGCGACGACCGCGCCGGAGAAGCCGGCACCGACCACCGCCACGTCGATCGGGGCGCCGTGAGCCATCGTCTCACTCACCGCCGAGGGCGCGCGCCGAGGCGCCGAGGAAGGCGCCGGGCAGCGCCGCGGTGCGCGCCGGCCGGAAGGCCTCGAGGAGGTGGCCGCGCATCGATGCGACGATCGCGTCCCAGGTGGCCCGCTGGGCGCGCTCCACGCCCTTGTCGAGCAGCTCGACGCAGGGCGAGTGCAGGGCGCGTGTCGCGGCATCGACGAAGGCGTCGTGGTCGTGCGCGACCTCGACGATCGGCACGAACTGGCGCAGCACGTCGGGCACCGCGGTCGAGACGATCGGCTTGCCGGCCGCCATGTACTCCAGCGTCTTCGTCGGATTGATGAAGCGCGTCGCCTCGTTCAGCGCGAACGGCATCAGGCAGACGTCGAAGCCCTTCACCAGCGCGGGCAGCTGCGCGTAGTCGCGCTGACCCAGCCAGTGCAGGTTCGCCCGCCGGGGCAGCGACGCCGGATCGACCTTGGCGAACGGGCCGATCATCGCGATCGAGCCCTCGGGGAAGGCATCGGCGAGCCGCTCGAGCAGCGCGTAGTCGATGCGTTCGTCGATCACGCCGAAGTAGCCGAGCACCGGGCCGGGGAGTGCGGCGATCTCGGGCGGCACCACGGTCGCGGCGTCACGGGCCTGCGCATAGTGGGTCACGTCGACGCCGCAGCCGAAGCAGTGGACGTTGTGGTGGAGGCTCGACTTCGCGTCGAAGAGCCCGAGGCCGCCGGTGAACACCAGCTTCGCCTCGTCGAGCAGGAAGCGCTCGCGTGCCGCGATGTCGGGCGGTGCGAAGCGGAAGTTCGCGAGCTCGTCCATGCAGTCGTAGACGGCGCCGACCGTGCCGAACTGCCCCAGGTAGACGGGGGCGGACATCGGCGAGTAGAACCACTGCACCGCGCCGGCGAAGCGCCCGGCCATCCGCGGATGGGCGGCCAGGGCGGCCCGCAGCAGCGGCACGACGCTCGCGCACTGCGCGTCGACGTCGTGCGGATGCGACTCGGGCAGCACCGGCACCACGCGCACGACGTTCGGCTGCGGTTCGGTCACGCGCAGCACCGCCTGCGTCACCGCCTCGTGCACCGGATCCTCGACGAAGAGCACCGGATGCTGCGCGGCGAGCCGCGAGAAGAGCTGCTGCGGACGCTGCCACACGAAGTCCCACCGCAGGTGACAGTGGACGATCAGCGGTCGGCGCAGGTGGTCCGACACGGATCCGACGACGGGGGCGAGCGGGCGGCCGGCATCCCGGTACGTCGACGGGTCGCGGGTCGGTGTCTGGGTTCGGCGGTCGGCGCGTTCCGAGTAGGCGGAGGCGGGGCGGTTCTCGACGAATGCGGACGGGGCGTCCCGGGTCTCGGCAGCGTTTCGGGTCATCTGGGTCTCTTTGGCGGGGCCAGCCGGTATGGCTCAGGTCACCAGCCAAGGAGGCAAGCGCGGTGCCCGTCGCGGCCATGCCACGGCCAAGCTGCCTCAGCGCGGCCGCGCGGACGGCCCCGCTTGCGTCCTGCGCCGGAGCGGACGCCGGCGCGAGCGGTTCAGTCGCGCGTCGGACGGGCCGACGTCGACCCCGGCCCCAGGGGCGACCCCGACCAGTAGGCCGGGTTCCCGTAGGTGTGCTTCAGGTGGTCGATGAACATCCGCACCCGCAGCGGCAGATGCCGGCGCTGCGGGAACAGCGCGTGGATCGCGTTGTCCGGCGCACGGAACGCATCGAGCACGGTGACCAGATGCCCGGAGGCGATCTCGTCGGCCACCTCCCACATCGAGCGCCATGCGAGCCCCTGGCCGGCGAGCGCCCATGCGTGCAGCACCGCGCCGTCGTTGCACTCGAGCGGCCCGCCGACGCGCACCGGCACCACCTGGCCGTCGATGGTGAACAGCCAGCCGCGGGCCTGGCTGCCGCGGGTGCCGAAGGTGAGGCAGGCGTGCCGCTGCAGCGCGTCCGGATGCAGCGGCGTGCCGTGCGCAGCGAGGTAGGCGGGGCTCGCGACCACCACCCGCTCGTTGCCGGCGAGCCGGATGCCGACCAGGCTGGAGTCGTCGAGCTGGCCGATGCGCACCGCGACGTCGATGCCCTCGTTGACGATGTCGACCAGCCGGTCTGACAGGTCGAGCGACACGGTCACGTCCGGATGCGCCGCCAGGAAGGCCGGCACGAGCGGCGCGACATGGCGCCGCCCGAAGCCGGCCGGCGCGCTCACCCGGACGTGCCCGCTCGCCTTGACGCCGCCGGCGGAGACCGAGGCCTCGGCGTTGTGATAGTCGTTGAGGATCCGCTGGCAGTCCTCGAGGAACGCGCTGCCCTCGAAGGTGAGCGTGATGCGCCGGGTGGTGCGCACCATCAGCTTCACCCCGAGGCGCTCCTCCAGGCCGTCGAGCCGCCGGCCGATCACCGCGGGCGCGACGCCCTCGATCTGCGCGGCCGCCGACAGGCTGCCGCGTGCCGCCACCGCGACGAAGGTCTCGATCTGCTTGAAGCGGTCCATCGTGCGCGAGCCCTCAGGCGAGCAGGCCGACCAGCGCCGCCGTGATGCAGGTCGACAGCAGCCCGGCCGGCAGCGAGCGCGCGGCGAGCCGCGCGAGCTCGGCACGTCGCTCGGCGGGCAGCAGCGGCGCGAGGCCGCCCACCATGATCCCGAGGCTGCCGAAGTTGGCGAAGCCGGCGAGCGCGTAGGTCATCAGCAGCCGCGAGCGCTGCGACAGTGCCTCGGGCGGCAGCGCGGCGAGCTCGGCGTACGCGACGAACTCGTTGAGCACGGTCTTCTTGCCGAGCAGCTGGCCGGCCGCGCCCGCCTCGCTCCACGGCACGCCGACCAGCCAGGCGAGCGGTGCGAACGCGATGCCGAGCAGGCGCTCGGCCGAGACCGGGGCACCGCCGATCGCGGGCAGCTGCGCGAGTCCGGCATTGACCAGCGCCACCAGTGCGACGAACACCACCAGCATCGCGACGATGTTGATCAGCAGCTGCACGCCCTCCATGGTGCCGCGGGTGACGGCGGCGAGCGCGCTGGTGTCCTCGCGATCGAGCAGGACCGGCGTCCGGTCGGGCGGCCCGTCCGAGGGCACCATGACGGCCGCCACCGCGATGGCGACCGGGATCGCGGCGACCGAGGCAGCCAGCAGATGGCCGAGCGCGTCCGGCAGGATCGGCCGCAGCATCGCGGCGTACAGCACCAGCACCGTCCCGGCGATCGTCGCCATCCCGCAGTTCATCACGATGAAGAGCTCGCCGCGGGTCATCCGCGCCAGCCAGGGGCGGATCACCAGCGGCCCCTCGACCATGCCGACGAAGGCGTTCGCGGCGGCCGACACGCCCACCGCCCCGCCCACGCCGAGGGTGCGCACCAGCACCCAGGCGAAGGCGCGCACGATCGCGCCGAGCACCCCCCAGTGGAACAGCAGGGCCGACAGCGCGGAGACCACCAGCACCAGCGGCAGCACCTGCGTGGCGAGCACGAAGGTCGCGCCCGGACGCATCGGCTCGAAGGGCAGGGGCCCGCCGCCCAGGTAACCGAAGACGAAGGACGTGCCCGTGGCGGTGGCGGCCTGCAGCGCGTCGAGCACGCCGTTCATCGCCTCGAGCGCGTGCTGCGCGCCCGGGACCCAGCGGACCGCCGCCAGGATGACGAGCGCCAGCAGCAGGCCGCTCCACACCGGACGCCAGGCGATGCCGGCACGCCGCTCGGACAGGACCCAGGCGATCCCGATCATCGCCGCGATGCCGAATACCCCACCGATTGCCTGCATGCGCGCCGTGCCGCTCCCGATCCGCCAGCCCGCATTGAAGCACGGCGGGCGTGCGATCATCGACGGATGCCCCCTACGGCCCGCCGCGGCCCCTGAGTCATGAACCTCGAGAAGGTCGTCTTCGGCTTCTTCATCATCCTCGCCTGCACGCTGAACTTCGGCTTCTTCATCGGCGACATCGGCCGCATCGAGTTCCACCATCCCGCGGAGCTGTTCGCGGCGGTGGTGGTCAACCTGGTCGCGCTGGTGCTCAAGTTCGGCGACCGGACCCACATCGGCGCCACCCATCTGGCCACCAGCCTCGCGGCCTGCCTGCAGCTGTTCGCCGCGGCCTTCGTGTGGACCTGGAGCGCCCATGTCGCGCAGGAGCCGATGACCCCGTCGACGATGTCGACGATCGTCTCGCTGTCGGGCGGCGCGCTGCTCGCCAACCTGATCTCGGTCACGCTGCTGATCGGCGAGACGCTGCGCGCGAGCCGCTGAGCCGCGCCGCGCGCAGGCAGCGAGCCGATGGGCGACGTCCTCTTCCTGGTGCTGCGGCGGCTGCGGCTGCCGCTGATCACGCTGATCGTCGTCTACGCGATCTCGGTGGCCGGGCTGGTCGCGATCCCGGGTGTCGACGGCGAGGGCCGGCCGTGGCGGATGGGCTACTTCCACGCGCTGTACGTGATGAGCTACACCGCGACGACGATCGGCTTCGGCGAGATCCCGTATGCGTTCACCGACGCCCAGCGGCTCTGGGTGACCTTCACGATCTACCTGTCGGTCATCGGCTGGGCGTACGCGCTCGGCTCGGTGTTCTCGCTGTCCCAGGACCCGACCTTCCGGTCGGCCGCCGCGCGCAGCCTCTTCCTGCGCCGCGTCGCCCGCCTGCGCGAGCCGTACTGCGTCGTCTGCGGCTACGGCCGCAGCGGCACGGCGATCGCGCAGGCGCTCGATGCGCTGCGGGTGCGCCTCGTGATCGTCGACAGCGATGCGGCGCGGGTCGCGGCGATCGCGGTGCAGCCGTTCGCGGTCGCGCCACTGGTGCTGGTGGCCGATGCGCGACGCCCCGAGGTGCTGCGCGACGCGGGCATCGCCAAGCCCGAGTGCCGGGCCGTGCTCGCGCTGACAGGCGACGACGATGCGAACCAGTCGATCGCGATCGGCACCCGTGTCCTCGACCCGGGCACGCAGGTGATCGCACGGGTCGCCGACCCCGTCGTGCACACCAACCTCGCCGAGTTCGGCGGCGTGCAGGTGATCAATCCGTTCCGCACCTTCGCGCGCAACGTCGAGCTCGACTTCGCCGTGCCCGAGGTGCTGCAGCTCGAGGAGTGGCTGACCGGCGCACCCGGCGCCGAGCGGCCCGAGCCGCTGCGCCTGCCGCGCGGGCACTGGGTGCTGGCCGGCTACGGCCGCTTCGGGCGGCCGCTGGCCGCCGCGCTCGGCGCTTCGGGCCAGTCCTGGCGCGCCTTCGATCCGCGCTTCGTGCCGCCGGACGATGCCGAGGACCGTGTGCAGGCCTGCGGCGGCACCGAGGAGGGCCTGCGTGACGCCGGGATCGCACGCGCGGTCGGCGTGATCGCGGGCACCGACAACGACACGGTGAACCTCGCGGTCGTCAAGATGGCGCGCCGGGTCAATCCGGCGGTCGCGGTGGTCGTCCGCCGCAACAAGGCGTTCAACCAGGCGCTGATCGACGCCGCCGATCCGATGCTCACCTTCGTGCAGTCCGACCTGATGCTGCACGAGGTGCTGCAGTCGCTGACCACGCCGCTGCTCGAGCGCTTCCTCGAGCTCGTCCGCCGCGATCGGGCGGGGCTCGCGGTCGAGGCCTGCCAGCGGCTCGAGGCCGCGTTCGGCCACCGGGTGCCCGAGGTCTGGACCTTCGACTGCGATCCCGCACAGCCCGGCATCCGCCAGGCGCTGTCGGGCGAGGCGGCGCCCCTGCGGGTCGGGGAACTGCTGGTGGATCCGCGAGATCCCGGGGTGCGGCTGTGTGCCGTGCCGCTGATGCTGTCGCGGGCCCGCAGCGTCGCGGCCCCGGCGCCTCGCGCAGGCGCCGCCGATCCCGAGGCGGGGTCCGACGGGGCCCGTGCGCCGCGCGGGCGGTTCCCGGGCTCGCGGGTCCGGGGCGCCGACATGCCCGGCGCGGGCGTGCTCGACCGGGCCGGCACCGGCCTGCCCGAGTCGGACCGTGGCGAGTCGATCGCCCTCCCGTCCGAGGACACGGCGCTCGCCCCGGGCGACCGCGTGCTGTTCGCGGGGACCACGGGGGTCGAGGCGCTGCAGCGCCGCTTCCTGCTCGATCCGAGCCCGATCGAGTTCGTCCGGTCCGGCGTCGAACCGGCACGCGGCTGGCTGTTCCGCCGGCTCGCGGCGCGCGCGGGCGGGCGCCGCGCGGCGACCGGTCGGGCCCCCTAGCCGGGCGGTGCGCGCGCCGGGCTGGGTGCAATCCATGTTGCA
>JAIYAG010000467.1 GCA_027489195.1 Burkholderiales bacterium
GTCCGAGGCGGCGGCGTGAGGCGGCCGCTGTGCCGCGCCACGAGCCCTCCATGAGCCGCGCGTCCTGGGACGCGCTGATCGCCGCCTGCGCCCTGCCCCGGCTCGATGCACGCGCGATCGCGGAACAGGCGAGCGGCCGCTCGCGGACCTGGCTGATCGCCCACGGCGACGAGTCGGCCGAACCCGCGGCCGCACACGCCTTCGACACCCTGGCCGCCCGCCGTCGGGCCGGCGAACCGCTCGCCTACGTGCTGGGCTGGCGCGAGTTCCACGGCCGGCGTTTCGAGGTCGGCCCGGCGGTGCTGGTGCCGCGGCCCGAGACGGAGGGCCTGGTCGATGCCGCGCTCGAGCGCCTGGACGGCGTGCCCGCCCCGCGCCTGCTCGACCTGGGCACCGGCAGCGGCGCGATCGCCGCGACCCTCGCGCTCGAGCGCCCGGACGCCGCGGTGCTCGCGACCGATGCGTCGGCCGAGGCGCTCGCGGTGGCGCGTGCCAACGCGACGCGGCTGGGCGCGACCGGTGTCGGCTTCGCGCTGGGCGACTGGTGGGCCGCGCTGCCGCCGGGCGGCGCGCCGTTCGACGCGATCGTCTCGAATCCGCCCTACATCGCCGACGCCGACCCGCACCTGCTCGATCCGGCGCTGCGCCACGAGCCGCCCGGCGCGCTGGCCTCCGGACCCGAGGGGCTGGACGCGATCGGCACGATCGTCGCCGGCGCCCCGGCCCGACTCGTCGCCGGCGGCTGGCTGCTGCTCGAGCACGGCCGCGACCAGGGTCCGGCCGTGCGGGACCGGCTGCTGCGCGCCGGCTTCGAGGGGGTCGCCACCTTGCCCGACCTGCAGGGACTGGACCGGGTGAGCGTCGGCCGGCGCCCGCAGCCCGCCGCGGGAGACCGCGTCGTTTGACGGGTTTCCCGCCCCTGCTAGACTCGGACCATCTCGGGCGACCCTGCCCTCATTCGCGAACAGGCCAGACGATGGACGCCAAGGATTTCATTCAGAAGACCGTCGAAGACCACCCGGTGGTGCTCTTCATGAAGGGCACCGCCCAGTTCCCGCAGTGCGGGTTCTCGGGCAAGACGGTGCAGGTGCTCAAGGCCTGCGGCGTGAAGAACATGGTCACCGTGAACGTGCTGGAGGACGACGAGGTCCGCCAGGCGATCAAGGACTTCTCGAACTGGCCGACGATCCCGCAGCTCTACATCAAGGGCGAGTTCATCGGCGGCGCAGACATCGTCACCGAGATGTACCAGTCGGGCGAGCTGCAGAAGCTGATCCCGGCCGACGTCCAGGCCTGAGCGCTCCCGCGGGCGCGCCGCGCACGGCTCAGCCGTGCGGCGGCGCCTCGTCGATCGCCGGCCAGCGCGCGTAGGCGAAGACCCAGAGCGCGATCAGGTTCACCAGCGGCACCAGCACCAGCAGCACCCACCACGGCGAGTAGCCGGCTCGCCGCAGCACGCGCGCGATCATCACGATCGGCACAGTCAGCAGCACCAGCCCGAGCAGCGTCACCAGCGACGGCGAGTCGAGCAGCCCCTGCAGCGCGGCGATCCATTCGGCGAGCAGACCCATGTCAGCGACCGTCCGCGGCGTCGGAGCCGTCCGGGGCGGGCGCGCCGTCGCGCGTGTCCGTGCCGCGCTCGGCCGGCCAGCGGCCGAAGGCGAGGATCGCGATGAACACCAGCGTGCCGATCGGCGGCGTGCCGAGGAAGAGCAGCGACAGCCACGGGTCGCGGCCGGTGCGGCGCGTGATCCGCCACAGCGGGATCATGACCATCAGCGACGACACCGCCGCGATCCACAGTTCGAGTTCCATCCGATTCCCAGCCGCGCCGTGACGATCCGCGGCCGGGCCGCGCGGCAAGCGCCGTGGATCGGGGCGCCTCCCGGCGCCCGGACGCTATTTCACCATCGTTGCGCGCCGAAAACCATTGCGATCGCGTGCGATGCGGTCCGCGGCGCTCAGATCGGATAGATGACCGAGTTCAGGATGTTCTCGGAGTCGAACACCGCGCGCTTCTCGGCGAAGCGCAGCAGGCCGTCGGCCGGGTCCCGCACCACGCGGTCGAGGTAGCGCCCGACGTTGAAGACCTCGCTCGGCTCGTGCACGCGGGTGCGGAAGACCGCGTAGGCGGCCTGCACCTCGAGCCATTCGAGCCCGTCGCTCGTGCCCGTGGCGCGCACCCGCGCCGGACCGATCACGTGCCGCTGGTAGTACGGCGCGTGGAACAGGGTCCGGGTGATCCCGTAGATCCGGTCGCGCAGCATGCCCTTGCTCTCGAAGGCGAGCGTCGCGAGCGGCAGGCCGCGGTCGAAGTTCTCGCGCGGCTGCAGCGTGTAGCGGCAGTCGTCGGCGAAGAGCGCGATCCAGTCGTCGTAGCGCGCCTCGTCGAGGGCCGCGGCGTAGTCGGCATAGAGGGCGTCGAGCTCGGCGCGCACGCCGGGGGCGAGGGGCAGGCCGCGGGGCTCGGTGAGGGCGGAGGTGGCGGCGCCTCGGCCGTCTTCGGAGGTTGTCATGTTCATTCAGCCGCCTCTCGGCGGATTCACGTTCTCGTTGCACCAGGCCGCCGCAAACATGCGGCGGCCGCTTCGCCGGCGCGGCGCATGCGCCGCGAAACCCCGGCTACGCCGCCGCGAAACCCCGGCTACGCCATCACCTTCTGCCAGTACGCATGCATCCCGCGGATCAGCGTCTCGGTGACCATGTGGTCGGTCGGTCCCACCCCGGTGCCGCCGAGACGGCTGACCGTCGAGGCGGTGGGGTCCTGCGTGAAGCCCTGCTGCGACATCTCGATCACCTCGCCGTCGTCGGCCGACACGAAGCCCGCCGGCCCGAACAGGTTCGCCTGGCGCAGCCTGCGCCGCGTCATCTCGGGCGTGTCGTCGGCGAAGCCGAAGTGGGTCCAGACGAAGTCAAACTCGCCGGGGCCGCGCGGCACGATGTGCCGCGTCGACAGCGAATTCACCTGCTGCTGGACGATCAGCGACGGGAACAGCGTGAGCATCGTCACCGTCGGTCCGTTCCACCAGGGCTCGGGCACGACGTCGAGCAGGCGGTCGTCGTGCAGGGTCATGCCTTCCCGGAAGCTCGTCACGCCCTGCGTGACCTCGGACTTCCCGCCCTCGTTGCGCCGCGAGATCATCACCGCGTGACGGCCGTGCGCGTCCATCACCATCTGCGAGCGCTGGTCGGCGCGCCACAGCCCGAAGGTCACGAACCAGGTGTGCAGCAGGCCCGGGTGGTACGGGTCCTTGATGTTCTCCTGCATCAGCTTCCAGTTGCCCGGGATGCGCTGGCGCGAGTGGCCGAGCAGCGTCAGCGCGCGCCCGTCGAACACCCGGTCGACCCAGGGCAGCACCTCGGGCCCGAGGTAGTCCTCGAGCGGCTCGACGCCGTGGTCGAAGCAGGCGAACACCAGCCCGTTGCGGCGCGCCACCGCGAGCTTGGTCAGCCCGTGGTCCTCGAGACGGAAGTCGGCGGGCATGCCGCCGTCGATGCGCGTGCGCCCGTCCTCGATGCGCTTGACGCCGCGCCGGAACGGCAGCCCCTGCAGGTTGCCCTTCAGGTCGTAGTTCCACTGGTGGTAGGGGCAGGTGAAGTCCTTGACCCGCCCGAACGGCTGCTGGCAGAAGCGCACGCCGCGATGCGCACAGTGGTTCTCGACGACGTTGATCGAGCCGTCGGCATCGCGCACGACGATCACCGAGCGCTCGCCGA
>JAIYAG010000365.1 GCA_027489195.1 Burkholderiales bacterium
GGCCTTCGACTCGCCGCAGGAGAAGTACCTGCTGGTGCTGGCGATCGTCGCCGCGCTCGCGCTGCTCGCCAAGAACATGGCGCGCGGCTCGACGGGCCGGGCGTGGATGGCCGTGCGCGACATGGACGTGGCCGCCGAGGTGATGGGCATGCCGCTGATGCGCACCAAGCTGCAGGCCTTCGCGATCAGCTCGTTCTACTGCGGCGTGGGCGGTGCGCTCTTCGCGTACGCCTACCTCGGCACGGTCGAGCCCTCGGCGTTCACCATCGACCTGTCGTTCCGCGTGCTGTTCATGATCATCATCGGCGGCGTCGGCACGATCCTCGGCTCGTTCCTCGGCGCCGGTTTCATCCTGCTGCTGCCGATCTTCCTCAGCGTGCTGTTCCACGCGGTCTTCGGCAGCACGATCGATGCGAGCGTGACCTCGGCGGTCGAACTGATCGTCTTCGGCGTGCTGATCATCGTGTTCCTGATCGTCGAGCCGCATGGCCTGGCGCGCATGTGGCAGCTGACCAAGGAGCGGCTTCGGATGTGGCCGTTCCCGCATTGAGCCCGCTTCACCCCAACGGGGCCTGTCCCCGAAGACCTCACCCCTTCAAACAGGAGACGACGATGGCGACTTCCTTCCTAGGCCGCACGCTGCGCGCGGCCCTCGCGATCACCGCGGTCAGCGCGGCCGCGCTGGTGCCTGCGATCGCGCAGGCGCAGGCGAAGGAGCAGTACTTCGGCATTCCCAGCTACCGCGTGGGTCCGTTCGCGGCCGGCGGCAGCGGGTTCTTCGGCGGCATCATCGACTATCTCCAGTACGTGAACCGGAAGGAGGGCGGCGTCAACGGCGTGCAGCTCACCTGGCAGGAGTGCGAGACCGAGTACAACGCCGCGCGCGGCGTCGAGTGCTACCAGCGCCTGCTGAAGAAGGGTGACCAGCAGATGCACATCTTCGAGCCGCTGGCCACGCCGATTGCCTACGGCGTGCTCAACCGGGTCGACGACGACAAGGTCATCCTGACCCAGTACGGCTACGGCCGCTCGGACGCCGCCGACGGCCGCGTGTTCCCGTGGGTCTTCGCGACGATGACCAGCTACTGGTCGCAGATGTCGGCCAAGATGAACTGGGTGGCCCAGCGCGAGGGCGGCATCGACAAGATGAAGGGCAAGAAGGTCGTCCACCTGCATCTGGACTCGGCCTTCGGCCGCGAGCCGCTGCCGGTGCTGCGGCGCCTGTCCAAGGAGTGGGGCTTCGAGCTGGTCGAGATCCCGGTGCCGGCGCCCGGCATCGAGCAGCAGTCGCAGTGGCTGCGGATCCGCCAGGAGCGTCCGGACTGGGTGATGCTCTGGGGCTTCGGCGCCGGCATGAACTCGACCGCGATCACCAGTGCCGCCCGCGTGAACTTCCCGCGCGAGAAGCTGCTGGGCGTCTGGTGGGCGGGTTCCGAGGAGGACGTGCTGCCGGCCGGCGACGCGGCCAAGGGCTACTTCGCGGCCGCCAACGTGCCGAGCGGCAAGCAGTTCCCGCTGGTGCAGGACATCGAGAAGGTCGTGTACGGCGGTGGCAAGGGCAACCTGCAGGACCCGAAGCGGATCGGCAACATCTACTGGAACCGCGGCGTGACCGCCGGCATCTTCTGGGTGGAAGCGATCCGCAACGGCCAGCGCCTGGCCAACAAGAAGGGCATGCCGCTGAACGGCGACGAGATCCGCGCGGGCTTCGAGTCGCTGAACCTGACGCCGGCGCGGCTCAAGGAACTGGGCATCGAGGGCATGCTGCCGTCGTTCAGCCTGTCCTGCGCCGACCACGAGGGCGCCGGCGTCGTGAAGATCATCCAGTGGGACGGCACCAAGTGGAACACTGTGACGCCGACCTGGGTCTCGTCCGACCGCAAGATGATCCGCGAGATGGTCGAGGAGTCGGCGGCGAAGTACGCCACCGAGCAGAAGATCACGCCGCGCAAGTGCTGAAGGCCGTCCGGCCGCAGTGAGCGAGACGGGGCGGACCGCGGTCCGCCCCGCCCGAACCGAGTTCCCGAGGATCCATCATGTCCGTCGCCGTCGCACAAGCTCCCGTGCGCGCCGCTCCCGCGGCGAGCGCCCCGCCGATCCTGGCGGTGCGCAACATCGAGGTCATCTACGACCATGTGATCCTGGTGCTGCGCGGCGTCTCGCTGGAGGTGCCTCGGGGCAAGATCGTCGCGCTGCTCGGCGGCAACGGCGCCGGCAAGAGCACGACGCTGAAGTCGGTCTCTACCCTGCTCGCCTCCGAGCGCGGTGCGGTGACCAAGGGCTCGATCGAGTACGAAGGCAAGCGGTCCGACACGCTGACGCCCGGCGACCTGGTCGGCATGGGCATGGTCCAGGTGATGGAGGGCCGGCACTGCTTCGGTCACCTGACGGTCGAGGAGAACCTGCTGACCGGCGCCTACACGAGGACGCTGTCGGCCGCCGAGACGCGCGACGCGCTCGAGCGCGTGTACGCCTACTTCCCGCGGCTCAAGGTCCGGCGCACGAGCCTGTCCGGCTACACCTCGGGCGGCGAGCAGCAGATGACCGCGATCGGTCGCGCGATGATGGCCAAGCCGAAGATGCTGCTGCTCGACGAGCCGTCGATGGGCCTGGCGCCGCAGATCGTCGCCGAGATCTTCGAGATCGTGAAGGACCTGAACCAGAAGGAAGGCGTGAGCATCCTGCTGGCCGAGCAGAACACCAACGTCGCCCTCAAGTACGCCGACCACGGCTACATCCTCGAGAGCGGCCGGATCATGATGGACGGCGCGGCCAAGGCGCTCGCCGAGAACCCCGAGGTCAAGGAGTTCTATCTCGGGCTGTCGGGCGACGGCCGAAAGAGCTTCCGCGACGTCAAGGCCTTCCGCCGCCGCCGCAGCTGGATGTGACCGGCTGCCGGGGCCTTCGCCTGCCTGCGGGACGCGGGTCTCGCGGAGGAGACCCGATGCACCGACTCAGGCCGGCGCGAGCGCCGTCTCCGCCAGCCGCACCCAGTACGCGGCCCCGATCGGCAGCACCGCATCGTTGAAGTCGTAGCCCGGGTTGTGCACCATGCAGCCGCCCACCGTGCCCGTGCCGTTGCCCAGCCACATGTAGGCACCCGGCCGCGCCTGCAGCATCCAGGCGAAGTCCTCCGAGCCCATCGCCGGCTTGAGCTCGCGCTTGACGCGGTCCGCGCCGACCAGCGACGCAGCCACCGAGGCGCACAGCTCGGCCTCGGCCGAGGTGTTGACCGTCGGCGGGTAGCGGCGCTCGTAGCGCACCGAGATCGTCGCGCCGTGCGACACCGCCGTGCCCTCGCACAGCTCGCGGATGCGCTGCTCGACCTGCGTCTGCACCGCCTCGCTGAACGCGCGCACCGTGCCGCCGATCACCGCCTCGTTGGGGATGATGTTCCAGGCCGTGCCCGAGTGGAACTTGGTGACCGACAGCACCGCCGGCTCGAGCGGGTCGACGTTGCGGCTGACGATGGTCTGCAGCTTCTGCACCAGCTCGGCCCCGGTGGTGATCGGGTCGATGCCGTGGTGCGGCATCGCGCCGTGCGAGCCGCGCCCGGTCAGCGTGATCTCGAAGATGTCGTAGGACGCCATCATCGGGCCCGGCCGGATCGCGAAGGTGCCGGCCTCCATGCCCGGGATGTTGTGCATCCCGAAGACCGACTCCATCGGGAAGCGCTCGAAGAGGCCTTCCTCGACCATCACCCGTCCGCCGCCCTCGTTCTCCTCGGCCGGCTGGAAGATCACGTAGACCGTGCCGTCGAAGTCGCGCGTGGCGGCGAGGTGCCGGGCGGCGCCCAGCAGCATCGTGGTGTGGCCGTCGTGGCCGCAGGCGTGGTGCTTGCCCGGGGTCTTGGAAGCCCAGGCCACGCCCGTGCCTTCCTGCATGTCGAGCGCATCGAGGTCGGCGCGCAGGCCGATCGCCCGGCTGCCGGCGCGGCCGCGGATGACGCCGACCACGCCGGTCCTGGCGATGCCCTCGTGGACCTCGTCGACGCCGAAGGCGCGCAGCCGCTCGGCGACGAAGGCCGCGGTGCCGACCTCCTCGAAGGCGGTCTCCGGGTTCTGGTGGATGTGCCGCCGCCATTCCGTCATCTGCGGCAGATAACGGCCCAGTTCCTCGATCGCACCCATCGTCCCGGCTCCTCGTGTTGGAGCCCGGACTCTATCAGCCGTCGGTGCCGGTGCGGTACTCGTCGAGTCGCGGCTCGGTGGTCATGCCCCAGTAGTCGACCAGCCGGAACGGCATCGGGATGAACACCCGGCCGGCCCGGTTGCGGTACCAGTTGTTCATGCCCGGGTGCGACCAGACCAGCTCGGCATGCTCGGCGTCGACGCGTTCGTTGAAGGCGTTGTGCACCGCGCGCTCGACCTCGACGTCGGCCAGGCCGCCTTCGATCATCTCGCGCAGCATCGAGGTGATGTAGCGCGCCTGGCACTCGGCGACGAAGATCACGCTGCCGCCGTGCGCCAGGCCGGTGTTCGGGCCCGACATGACGAACAGGTTCGGGAAGTCCGGCACGGTCAGGCCGAGGTAGGCGCGCGGATCGTCGTCGCCCCACACCTCCTTGAGGGCCACGCCCGAGCGGCCGCGGATGTCCATCGGCCACAGCAGCTTGCCGATCTCGAAGCCGGTGGCCAGCACCAGCACGTCGGCGCGGTGGCGCGCGCCCCCCGAGGTGACCAGCGTGTCGCCCTCGATCCGGTCCACCCCCTCGGTGACCAGTTCGACGTTGTCGCGGCGCAGGGTCGCGAACCAGTGGTTGTCGATCAGGATCCGCTTGCCGTAGGGCGGGTAGGCGGGCAGGCACTTCTCGATCAGGTCGGGGCGGCCCTCGAGCTCGTTGAGCATGTACTCGGTGAGCTGCTCGCGCTGCCGGTCGTTGCGGTAGTTCATCGAGCGCTCGGGGTGCGGCCAGTTCGGGTCGCGACGCACCGTCGGCAGCAGCCCGTCACCCATGCGCCACATCAGGCCGAAGCGGTACCAGGGGTAGTAGTAGGGCACGTTCTCGAGCAGCCAGCGCGACTCGGTGCTCACCGTACCGTGGTAGTCCTGCGGCGGGCGCGCCCACTGCGGCGAGCGCTGGAAGATCGTGACCTTCTTGGCCTGCTGCGCGACGGTGCGCAGGAACTGCATCGCGCTCGCGCCGGTGCCGACGACGGCCACTTCCTTGTCGCCCAGCGGCACGTCGTGACGCCACTGCCCGGAGTGCCAGGCATCGCCGGTGAAGGTCTCGAGACCGGGGATCGCGGCCAGCTTCGGGCGGTTCAGGTTGCCGACCGCGGTGACCACCGCGCGGTAGCGCCGCGTGCGCTCGGTGCCGTCGGGGCCGCGGGTGACGACGTCCCACGCATGGGCGCCCTCGTTCCAGTGCATCGCCAGCACCTCGGTGTCGAACTCGGCGTACGGGCGCAGCCCGACCTCGTCGAACACGCGGCGCTGGTAGGCCCAGACCTCGTCGCGCTTGGAGTAGTTGCTGGTCCAGTCGAGGTTCGGCGCGAACGAGAACGAGTAGAAGTGGTTCGGCGTGTCGACACCGGCCTCGGGGTAGTCGTTCTCGAGCCAGACCCCGCCGACGTCGGGCAGCTTCTCGACGATGCGGAACGGGATGCCGAGCTCCTTGAGCCGATAGGCCGTGCTGATGCCCGAGAAGCCGGCCCCCACGACCAGCGTCTCGAAGGCCTCGAGGCGCTCCGGGGCGGGCGGCGTGCGCCAGCCGATGCCGCGGTCGACGAAGCCCATCTCCTCCATCGCCATGACCGTGTACTCGCGCGGCACGTGCTCGCCGACGCACACGGACATCATCCGGTACAGCGCGTCGCCGTCGGGCAGCGGCGGCAGCGTGCGGCGGCCGTCGGCCAGCTCGTCGAGCACCTGTGCCATCGCGTCGCGGACGGTCTGCTGCGCCTGCTCGGAGAGCCCGCCGCTGGGCTCGGCGAAGATCGAGATGTCGCGCTTAGGACGGAACGGATCCTCCAGCCAGCGCGGATCGCGCGTGATCTGCGCGAGGCACATCACCAGGGTGGGCACCGAGGCCTCTCTCAGGGCCTGCTCTCTTCGGGCGTCGTCCATGTGCTCCTCGTCGTCGGTGGGGGTGCATCGCGGGCCGGGTATCGGGGCTGCCGCGACGCAAGGCTACTGGTCGGTATGATAACCAACCGGGTGGTCGGTCGCCAAGCCGGGCCGTGCCGATCGGCGGCCGCAGCCGGCTCGGGCGAAGGGGTCGA
>JAIYAG010000012.1 GCA_027489195.1 Burkholderiales bacterium
CGGCGTTGGGCAGCACCACCCGGGTGAGGAGCGTGCGGTCCGAGGCGCCGAGCGTGTAGGCCGCCTCGACCAGGTCGCGACGCGTGTTGCCCACCACCACCGCGACCATCAGCACCAGCTGGAAGAACGAGCCGATGAAGATCACCAGCAGCTTCTGGAGCTCGCCGATGCCGGCCCACAGGATCAGCAGCGGGATGAAGGCGGAGGCGGGCAGATAGCGGGCGAACGACACGAAAGGCTCGAGCAGCGCCTCGATCGCCTTGTAGGCGCCCATCGCGAGGCCGAGCGGCACCGCGAGCACGGCGGCGAGCAGGAAGCCGCCCACGACGCGCCACATGGTCATGCCGATGTCGTGTGCGAAGCCGTGCTCGACGAGCAGCGTGGTGCCGTCGCGCAGCATCGTCAGCGGGTCGGCGAGGAAGGTCTTCGAGACGAATCCGCCGAGCGTGGCGACGGCCCACGCGGCGAAGAACAGCACGAAGAACGCGATGCCCAGGCCGACGCGTGCGCCGGCCGAGACGGGCTGCAGGGGCTTCACGCGCGGCCCCCCGCGGGGCCGCGCGCGCGCGGCGTGCGCCGGCTCACTTGAGGAAGCGCGTGTCGATGATCGCGTTCATGTCGGGGGCCTGCTTGATGATCCCCAGCTCGAGCAGCAGGTCGGTCGCCTCCTTGGTGAACTGCTGCCATTCGCCCGCGAAGAATCGCTGGTTCGCCGCGCGGTCCTGCCAGCGCAGGTACGACGAGGACTTCGCGAAGGCCTCGGCGCTCTGCTTGACGTCGGCGCCCATGATCGCGTTCGCCTTCGCCGGCTCGGCCTTGATCATCTGGAGCGCCTCGAAATAGCTGTCGGCGAGGGCCTTGACGGCCTTCTCGTTGCCCGCGATGAACTGCGGGGTGCAGCCGAAGGTGTCCATCACCATCGGGTAGTCGAGGGTCGTCGCGATGATGCGGCCGGCCTCGGGCTTGTCGCGGACCGTGGACAGGAAGGGCTCGTAGGTCATCGCGGCGTCGAGGCCGCTCTGGCCGGCGACGAAGGCCTGCGCGGCCGGGCCGGGCTCCATGTTGACGACCTTCACGTCCTTCAGCGACAGGCCGTTCTTCTTCAGCATCCAGGCCATCGTGAAGTACGGCGCGGTGCCGGGCGCCGACGCGGCGATGGTCTTGCCCTTCAGGTCGGCGAAGCTCTTGATGTCGCCGCGCACGGCCATGCCGTCGGCGCCGAAGCTCTTGTCGAGCTGGAACAGCTGCTTGGTTGCGACGCCGTTGGCGTTCCACACGACCCAGGTCTCGACGGTGGTGGCCGCGCACTGGATGTCGCCCGAGGCGATCGCGAGGTGGCGCGACGCCTGCGGGATCTTCTTGATGGTCACGTCCAGGCCGTTCTTCTTGAAGATGCCGGCCTCCTTCGCGAGGGTCAGCGGCGCGAAGCCGGTCCAGCCGGACATGCCGATGGCGACCTTGATGTCCTGCTGCGCGTGCGCGGGCGTCGCGGCGAGGGCGGCGGCGACCAGGGCGGCCGAGGCGGCGGCGAGCGCGCCGGGACGGCGCAGTGACAGGCGGCGGATCAGGTTCAAGGGCATCTCCTCGATGACGGGCGGGCAGCGCGGCGGCTGCGGAAAACGAGCCGGATGATAGCGTCGCGACGCGTTCATCCGGGACGGAAGCGGTTGAACAGGCGAAAGCGCGTGCCGGGATGGACCAGCCGCGCAGAGGTGGCCACGCGGCCGTTGGACCAGGTCCGGCGCAGGATCGTCAGGCACGCGCTGCCGAGCGGCACGTCGAGCAGCGCCGCGACGGCCGCGTCCGCGGTCTCGGCGACGATCACGTGCTCGACCTCGCGCAGCGGGTAGTGCTCCTGCAAGTACTGTGCCGGCGTGGTCGTCGCGAAGTCGATCGACAGGTAGTCGGGAACCACGCGCGGGTTGACGTGGCGTTCCTCGAGCTGGATGGGCACGCCGTCCTCGAGGTGCACCAGGCGCGAGTGGAAGACACGCGTGCCGGCGCGCAGCTCGAGCCGCTGGGCGAGCGGCGCGTCGGCCTTCAGCGCCCCGACCTCGATCAGGCGCGCACCGTGCCGGTGCCCGCGCAGGGCCACCTGGCGCTCGATCGGCTCGACGGTGATCGCGGACGACTGCGGCGCGAGCGGCGCGACGAAGGTGCCGCGCCGGCGAAAGCGCAGCAGCACGCCTTCCGCGGTGAGCTCGCGCAGGGCCCGGTGCACCGTGAGCCGCGAGAAGCCGAGGGTCTCGGCGAGCGCCGCCTCGGAGGGCAGCGGGTCGCCCTCGGCGAGCTCGCCGGCGGCGATGCGCTCGCGGACGAGATCCTTGACCTGCTGGTAGCGCGGGCGGGCGGGCATGCCAATTGTATAGACAATAAAAACGGTCCGTGCAACCATCCGATGTGCCCGCCGTGGCGCATGGCAGGCCGCGCGGCGGCCGATCGCCCTGCGGGCCCGCCGAGGAGATCGTGATGAACGCACCCGTCCCCGGAGCCGCGCTCGGCGCGGCCGATCCCGCAGTGCCCGTGCCGGGCTCCGCCGCCTCGCGCTCGCAGGGCGCGCGCCCGGTCCGGGCCCCGCGCGGCAGCACGCTCAGCGCACGCAGCTGGCTCACCGAAGCGCCGCTGCGCATGCTGATGAACAACCTCGACCCCGAGGTCGCCGAGAACCCCGACGAGCTGGTGGTGTACGGCGGCATCGGCCGCGCTGCGCGCGACTGGGCCTCGTTCGACGCGATCGTCGCCACGCTCAGGCGCCTGGGCGACGACGAGAGCCTGCTGATCCAGTCGGGCAAGCCGGTCGGCGTGTTCCGCACCC
>JAIYAG010000633.1 GCA_027489195.1 Burkholderiales bacterium
ACGCGCTCGCCGAGCTCGGCGCGCAGAAGGGCCTGGTGACCCAGGTCGGCTACCACAACCGGTTCGTCGGCGCGTTCAACGAGATGAAGCGCGTGATCGACTCCGGCGCGATCGGTCGCGTCTCGCACATCCGCGCCGAGGCCTTCGGTCCGGTGGTGCTGCGTCCGAAGGGCTCGACCTGGCGCACGCAGCGCAGCGAGGGCGGCGGCTGCCTGTACGACTATGCGGCGCATCCGATCAACCTCGTGAACTGGCTGATCGGCACGCCCGAGCGGGCCACCGGCACCGTGCTCGGCCGCATCTTCTCGGCGGACACCGAGGACGAGGTCTACGGCACGCTGCTCTATCGCGACGGCGTCAGCGCGCAGGTCTCGGTCAACTGGAGCGACGAGTCGTACCGCAAGATGACCACGCGCATCACCGCCTGGGGCACCGCGGGCCGGATCTACGCCGACCGCCAGGAGTGCCAGGTCTACATGCGCGAGGGCGTGGCTCCCCCCGAGGGCTACAAGACCGGCTGGAACGTGCGCTACACCACCGAGCTGACCGACCCGGTGTGGTTCTACGTCCGCGGCGAGGAGTACTCGTCGCAGCTCGACTACTGGGTCCACGCGATCGCCGCGGGACGCACCGACAACGTCAACTCGTTCGCCAGCGCCGCGATGACCGACCGCACGGTCGCGATGATGATCGACGACTCCGACGCCACTGCCGCCGCGCTGCCCCAGGTGCTGGCACCGCGGCCCGAACAAACGGCCCAGCGGCGCGGTTGGCGCGCCGCACTGGCCGGCCTCACCGGGCGATGACCATGGATCGACTGCTCTTCGGCGACAACCAGTTCTTCGGCGTGAACCACATGTCGGAGGAGAAGGCGCGTGCGCAGCTGATGCGCTTCCAGGACATGCGCGCCGTCATCGAGGTCCTCGACATCGCCTACGACGAGGGCGTGCGCACGTTCATGTGCACGACCCACGACCGCATCGGCGAGGTCTGCGACCATGTGCGCGCCAATCCGAAGCGCTACGAGGAGTTCGTGTTCTATCCGTGCATGCCGTACGCGCACAAGTACGCGAACGCCATGGCGGACGACCGCATGGTCGGTGCGATCAAGCGGTTCCTGCCCGACGGCGGCCTGCTCGACGCGGCCATGCGCGGCGGCATGTCGCTCGCCCGCAAGGACGTCGAGGGCATCGCGACGCTGCTGATCGACGCCGAGATGAAGATGTTCAAGGGCCTGAAGACGCCGGTCATCTTCCTGCAGAACGTGCTGGTCGACTTCCTGCTCGGCCTCGGCTTCAAGGATGCCTTCCGGATCTTCGCGGACCACGTGCGGGCCAAGTACGACGCCGAGCCGGGCTTCATCACGATGAACCTGCCCAAGCTGCTGGACGTGCTCGAGGAGGTCGGCATCGACAACCCGATCGTCTGTAGCAACATCAACAAGATCGGGTTCCGGATGTGCGGCGGCATCGAGGCCTACGAGCGTGTCATGCGCGAGCGCCGCTTCCGTCCGATCGCGATGTCGGTCTTCGCCTCGGGCGCGATTCCGGCGTCGGAAGCGCTCGAGTGGGTGTGCAACCAGCCGAACCTCGAGAGCATCGTGTTCGGCGCGTCGAGCCGCGGCAACATCCGCGGCACGCGGGACCTGGTCACCAAGCTGTGGCCGGTCCGCGAGCCGGCCGCCGAACCGGCGACCGCGGTCGCCGGCTGAGCGCGGCGCGCGCCGCGGCGGCGTTCGCACGCCCCGCGGCGGCAGGCCCTCGCCGGCCTGCCTAGGCCGAAGGGTCGGCTTGGAGGATGGGCCGGGCTCCGATACAGTCCGGCGTCGATCCGACGATGCCCGCCCGGAGGCGCCATGAAGACCCTGCTGCTCGCATTCGCAGCCCTGCTGCTGTCGATCTCGGCCGCGTTCGCGGCGGTCAATGCGAACACCGCCACCGCCGACGAGCTGCAGACGGTCGCCGGCATCGGTCCGACCATCGCCCAGCGCATCGTCGACGAGCGGCGCAACGGCCCGTACAAGAGCCTCGACGACATCCAGGCCCGGGTGAAGGGCGTCGGCGAGACCAGCATCCGCAAGATGGCCGCCGCCGGCCTGACGGTCTCGGGCGGTGCCCGATCGAAGGCCGACTCGAAGGCCGACTCGAAGGCCGACGCCAAGCCGGACTCGAAGTCCGACACCAAGGCCGGCCCGAAGGCGGACGCCAAGACCGATCCGAAGGCGGACGCCAAGTCGGCCGCCAAGACCGCGCCCAAGGCCGACGCCCGGCCGTGAGCGAGGCGTCGACGGGCGCGGCCACGCCGCGCTGGGTGCTGTACGGACGTCTGCTTCGGCTGCACCGCCCGATCGGCACCCTGCTGCTGCTGTGGCCGACGCTGTGGGCGCTGTTCGTCGCCAGTCACGGTGCGCCGCCGCCCTACGAGCTGTTCGCCTTCTGCCTCGGCACGCTGCTGATGCGCTCGGCCGGCTGTGCGATCAACGACTGGGCCGATCGCGATTTCGACCGGCACGTCGCACGGACG
>JAIYAG010000505.1 GCA_027489195.1 Burkholderiales bacterium
CCAGCGGCAGCCCACGCAGCGCGTCGTTGCCGCCGAGCTCGATGACGACGAGCGCGGGGGTGTGCCGGGCCAGCAGATCGGGCAGCCGCGCGCGGCCGCCCGAGGTGGTCTCGCCGCTGATGCTCGCGTTGACCACCCGCCAGGGCAGCTTGAGTTCGGCGATGCGGCGCTCGAGCAGCGCGACCCAGCCGCTGCCGCGTGCCAGCCCGTATTCGGCCGACAGGCTGTCGCCGAGGACGAGCAGCGTGCGCGGCTCGGCCGCCTGTGCCACGGGAGGCACGCCGCCTGCGACGAGGCCGGCCGCGGTGGCGCAGAGCGCGCCCAGCATCCGACGGCGGGCCGTTGTCGGCAGGCTCTCGGACACCCGGACATCCCGCTCCTGCAGGGCGGCGGAGGTCGCACGGGCTACACTGCGGGCCATGTCTGCAATCAAGGTCGAACACCTGAGCAAGAAGGTACCGGACGCCGGCGGTTGGCTGACGATACTCGACGATGTCGGGTTCACGGTCGAATCCGGCGATACCGTCGCCATCGTGGGTGCGTCGGGCTCGGGCAAGTCGACCTTGCTCGGGCTGCTCGCCGGGCTCGACCTGCCGAGTTCGGGACGCGTGCTCGCGTCCGGGCAGGACCTGTTCTCGCTCGACGAGGATGCGCGCGCCCGATGGCGGTCCGAGAACGTCGGCTTCGTGTTCCAGTCCTTCCAGCTGCTGCCGCAGATGACGGCGCTGGAGAACGTGATGCTGCCGCTCGAGCTGGCCGGCGTGCGCGATGCCGCGCCCCGTGCGCGCGACCTGCTCGCACGGGTCGGCCTCGCCGAGCGCGGCGGGCACTATCCGCGCACGCTGTCGGGCGGGGAGCAGCAGCGGGTCGCGCTCGCCCGCGCGTTCGCGCCCGCGCCGGCGCTGCTGTTCGCCGACGAGCCGACCGGCAGCCTCGACCATGCGACCGGGCAGCGCGTGATCGAGCTGCTGTTCGAGCTGAACCGCGAGTCGGGCGCGACGCTGGTGCTGGTCACCCACGATCCCGCACTGGCCGGCCGCTGCGGGCGCACGCTGTCCCTCAGGAGCGGGCGACTCGTCGATTGACGAGGGCGCGGATCGCCTCCGGCAGGCGCGAGGCCGGCAGCCCGATGCCCGCGCGCCAGTCCGCCTCGGCCGCGAGCGCATCGCCCGCCGCCCCGTGCAGCCAGACCCCGTGCATTGCGGCATCGGCGGGGGCGAGGCCGGCCGCGAGCAGTCCCCCGATGGTCCCGGCCAGCACGTCGCCGGTGCCGGCGACCGACAGGATCGGCCCGCCGCTCGCGTTGATCGTCCAGCGCCCGTCGGGCAGGGCGACCACGGTGCCCGCGCCCTTGAGCACCACGCAGGCGCCGCTCGCGAGCGCCAGGCGGCAGGCGCTGCCGATGCGGTCCTGCTGCACGTCGGCGGTCTGCACACCGAGCAGGCGCGCTGCCTCCAGCGGATGCGGCGTGAGCACCGTGGGCCGTTCCGCGGCGGCGCGAGCCACGAGTCGCTCGAACAGGCGGCCGTCGGCCGCCACCGCGTTCAGCCCGTCGGCATCGAGCACCAGCGCTGCGGGATGGGCGAGGCAGGCCGCGACCGCGGCGGTCGCGGCCTCGCCGCGGCCCAGGCCGCAGCCAGTCACCACCGCCTGGGCCGCACCCAGCACCGCCTCGCCTTCGCCTTCGGCGGGTCGGATCCGTCGGGTCATCAGCTCGGGATGCAGCGGGTCCGCCGTGGCGCCGTCGTCCACGCCGAGGTAGAGCCGGCCGGCACCGACCGCCTGGGCGCCGAGTGCCGCGAGCGTCGCCGCGCCGCGCATCGACGGCGCGCCCGCGATGACCAGCACGTCGCCGAAGCGGCCCTTGTGCGCGTCGCGCTCGCGCGGCGGCAGCAGCGATCCGACCGTGTCGCCGTCGACCAGGAACCCCCAGGGCAGCGGGCCGTCGGCCGGTGTTTGGAAGGCCCGGGGGGGCAGGCCCAGCGCCGACAGACCGAGCTCGGCCACCCGGACGCGCCCGGCATGGGTCGCGCCCGCGCCGGTGTGCAGCCCGGGCTTGTCGGCGATCATCGTGACGGTGAGGTCGGCACGGATGGCGGTGCCCGACGTGCCGCCGACGATCGCGCCGCGATCGGCGTCGAGGCCGCTCGGCACGTCGACCGCCACCACCTGCACCCCGGTCAGCGCGAGGCGGGCCGCGATCGCGGCCGCCGCTCCGGACAGCGGGCGCGCCAGGCCGATGCCGAAGAGCCCGTCGATCACCAGCGGCGCAGCCGCCAGCAGCGCATCGAGCGACTCCGGTCCGTGCAGCGCACGGCCGCTCGCGTCCCAGGCCGCCCGGGCGCGACGCGCATCGGGGGCCGTCGGCGGTTCGGGCGCGAGGGCGAGCGCGCTCACCGCCCAGCCGCGCGCGGCCAGCCCGAGCGCGGCCAGCAGCGCATCGCCGCCGTTGTTGCCCGGGCCGACCAGCGCCAGCACCGGCGTGCCGGCGGGGCCGGCGCGCAGCAGCGCGGAGCAGGCGTCGGCCACCGCTTCGGCGGCCCGTGCCATCAGCGTGCCTTCGGGCGTCGCGGCCAGCGCCCGGGCCTCGAGGGCACGGATCGCCGAGCAGGTCAGCAGCGGGTGGCCGGGGAGGGGAGCGGCAGACATCGCCCCGATGGTACGCACTCCCCGCTCACCGCAGGCGATCGAGCGTGAGCCCCTCGAGATCGATCTCGGGCCTGCGGCCGGCCACGACGTCGGCCACCACCTGTCCCGCGCCGGCCGCCATGGCCCAGCCGGTGGACCCGTGGCCCATGTTCACGAAGAGGCCGCGGACCGGCGTCGCGCCGAGCAGGGCCGGACCGTCCGGCGTCATCGGCCGTGCGCCGACCCAGCACTGCGCGTCCTGCCAGCGGGCCGCATCCGGGAACCAGTCGCTCCCGACCTTCACCAGGGTGCGCAGCGCCGCCGCCCGCGGCACCAGCGCCGGGCTCCCCAGCTCGGCGGTGCCCGCGACCCGGAGACGCCCCGGGAAGGGCGTGATCGCGACCTTGTAGGCCTCGTCGATCATCGCGTGCCGCGGGCCGGCGTCGCCCTCGGCCAGCGGCAGCGTCGTCGAGTAGCCCTTGACCGGCCAGATCGGAAGTCGGATGCCGTGGGCGGCCAGCAGCGGCAGCGAATCGACCGCACCGGCGACCACCACCGCGTCGTAGGGACGCAGCGCGCCGCCTGCGGAGCCTGCCTGCGCGCCCCGAGCGAGGCCTTCACTCGGCACGTTCCCGGGGCCCTCCGCGACCACGCCGCGCACCTCGCCGCCCTCGGCGACGATGCGCCGCACCGTGCAGCCGAACACGAAGCGCACGCCGGCCGCGCGTGCCGCGTCGGCCAGGCCCTGCGCGAAGTCCGGGCAGCTCGCGGACTCGTCCTCCGGCAGCCAGAGCGCGCCGGCGAGCGGCACGCCGGGCGCGAGCGCCGGCTCGAGCGCACGCACCGCGTCCGCATCGAGCAGGCGGTGCGGCACGCCGTTCTCCTCGAGCAGCGCGCGCGCCGGCCCGGTCATCGCCAGATCGCGCTCGCCGCGCAGCAGCTGCAGGTAGCCCTGGCGGCGCCCGTCGTCGATGCCCAGGCGTGCCCGCAGCGCGTGCAGCGCGTCGCGGCTGTGGAAGGCCAGGCGCTGCATCCGGGACTTGTTGACCCGGTAGCGGGCGAGCTCGCATTCGCGCAGCCAGCGCAGGATCCAGCGGGCCAGCGCCGGGCTCGCGACCGGCCGGAAGAGCACCGGCGCCTCGGCGGCGAACAGGTAGGACAGCACCTTGCGCGGCATGCCGGGCGCGGCCCAGGGTGTCACGTAGCCGGGCGCGATGACGCCGGCGTTGCCCCAGCTGGTCTCCTGCGCGACGCCGTCGCGGCGCTCGAACACGTCGACCTCGAGGCCGCGCTCGCGCAGGTACCAGGCGGTGCAGCAGCCGACGATGCCGGCGCCGATCACCGCGACGCGACGGGGCACGGTCTCAGCGGTCCTTCCCCATGACCGCATCGGGCAGCCAGGTGACGATCTCCGGGAACACGGTGATCAGCGCGATGCAGACCACCAGCATCACGAAGAACGGGATCGCCGCACGAGCGATCGTGTTGCTGTCCTTGCCTGTCATGTTCTGGAGCACGAACAGGTTGAACCCCAC
>JAIYAG010000086.1 GCA_027489195.1 Burkholderiales bacterium
AGCAGCAGCCCGTAGTGGCTCTCGAGCAGCCGGTCGTTGCCGCTGGCCACCGCGAGCATCGCGAGCAGCACCGCCGCGAGCGCGACCGACACGAAGAGCGCATAGCGAAGCGCCCTCGTCACGGTGCGCTTCGAGGGGTCTCCGGCGTGAAGGGGAACCGCTTCCATTCAGATTGCGGGTTCCAGTCCCGGTTGGTGAGCGCGGTGATCTGGAAGGGCTTGGGCAGCTGGTTGGTATCGAGCCGCAGCCGCAGCCATCCGTCGTAGGAAACGCCGCCGCGGGTACGGTCCCGCGGCATCACCCGCCACCCTCGCAGACGCGACATCGCGTCGAGGGCCTCGGGCAGCGACCCGTAGGCCTGGGGCACCCCGTTGAGGAGCACCCGGTACTGGCGGGTCAGCGCATGATAGGACAGCCGGTGGGTCTGGGTCGCCAGCGCGGTCCGCTCGTCCCACCAGTACCAGCGCGGGCGCAGCAGCTCGAACTCGACCAGGAAGTACAGCGGGACGCCCTTGTTGACCGCGTCCTCGAGCTGCGGGCTCAGCGACAGCGCGAAGTCGGCCGACAGCAGCCAGGCCTCGCCGTCCGAGGACGGCTCGACTCCGACGTTGAGCACGTCGATGGTGTCGGCGGATCGGGCGTCGGGCAACCACGCCAGTAGCGCTGCCGTCGACAGCGCCGCGATGGCGGTGCGTCGCTTCACTGTCGTCTGGTCAGGCAGGCATAGAAGAAGCCATCGTGCTCTCGCATCGCCCCGGACTGTGGCAGCAATTGGGCGACCGGTTCCCTGAGCCCATCGGGCCAGACCCAGTCGAGCGGCTGGCGCACGCAATCCGTGCGGGACGCGAGGAAGCGCTGCACCACCGCTTCGCCCTCGTCCGGAAACACCGAGCAGGTGACGTAGAGCAATTTACCATTCGGGCCCAGCAGGGGCCAAAGCGCCTCCAGCATTCGCCCCTGCTGCAGGACGAGTGTGGCGATATCGCCACGTCGCCGCAGCCACCTCGCATCGGGGTGGCGGCGCACGATGCCCGAGGCGCTGCACGGGGCGTCGAGCAGGATCCGGTCGAACGGCCGCCCGTCCCACCAGGTCTGCGGGCGCGACGCATCGGCCGCCCGCACCTCGACACGGCCGCCTGCGGCCGGCAGTCCCAGCCGGGCGAGCGTCTGCTCGATCCGCTGGCAGCGGGCCGCGTCGACGTCGATCGCCAGCAGGTCGATGTCGGCCAGCTCGAGCAGGTGAGCGGTCTTGCCGCCGGGGGCCGCGCAGGCATCGAGCACGCGCTGGCCGGGCGCCAGGTCGAGCAGGCGGGCGGCGAGCTGCGCACCGGCGTCCTGCACGGACAGCTCGCCTTCGGTGAATCCGGGAATGGCATCGACCGGCAGCGCCCGCTCGAGCGCGAGGGCCTCGGGCCCGACGCGCCGCGTCGGCACGCCGGCGGCGGCGAGCCGTGCGGCGAGGGCCTCGGGCTCGCCGCGTCGGCGGTTCGCACGCAGCACCATCGGCGCCTGCAGGTTGCCGGACTCGGCGATCGCCTGCCAGCGATCCGGCCAGGCCTCGGCCAGCATCCGCAGCCACCAGTCGGGATGGTCGAAGCGGGCGACCGGATCGTTCGCGAGCTCGGCGAGCAGGGCCTCGCGCTCGCGGCCGAAGCGGCGCAGGGTCGCGTTCAGGAAACCCGCCGCGGCGCCCCCGGGACCGCGCGACAGGCTGCGGGCCGCGGCCACCGCCTGGTCCACGACGATCGCGGCGGGCCGGATCGGCTCGAGCAGCTGCGCGAGCGCGACCAGCTGCAGCGCGGCCATCCTCGGCATCGGCCGGCGCGAGTTCAGCCGGGTGGCGAGCGCCTGCAGGCGGCCGAGCCGGCGCACCGCGTGATAGGCCATGTCTCGAGCCGGTGCTCGCGAGGCGGGCGGCAGCGACGCGGTCCGGGCATCGAGCGCATCGGGCAGCCGGTGTCCGGCGAGCAGGTCCGACACCGCTTCGGCCGCCGCGAGCATCTCGCGCGACAGCGCCGCGCGCGGTGCACCGGCCTCGCCCCGCGCGACGGGCACGCTCACGGCGTCCGGCCGAACGCGGGCGCGCTCGGGCAGAGGGGGTCCGGTCGAGCCGGGCTCAAGGTCCGGCCGGCCCGAGGCGATCGCCCGCCCGCAGCGGGAACCCGGCGAGGAACTCGCGTGCCGGCAGACGCCGTCCGCCGGGACGCTGCAGCTCGAGGAGCGCGACCGCGCCGCCGTCGCCGCAGGCCACGGTCACCGCGCCGCCGCCGGCCGCCAGCACGGTGCCGGGCACCGCGTCGGCCGCCCCGTCGGGACGGAGGGCCGCGCGCGCCTTCCAGACCTTGAGCACCGTGCCGGGCGAGCCCTCGGCCGCGGTGGTGCTGCCGGGCACCGGGTCGAACGCGCGGACCTGGTCGACGATCGCGCGCGCCGGGCCGGACCAGTCGATCGGCGAGTCGGTCTTGCCGAGCTTCTGCGCGTAGGTCACGCCTTCGGCGGGCTGGGGCTGCAGCGGCAGCGTGCCCGCGGCCAGCCTGTCGATCGCCTCGACGATCGCCTGCGCGCCGAGCGCGGCGAGCGCATCGTGCACCGTGGCGCCGGTGTCCTCGGGGCCGATCGGGCAGGCGTGCACGAGCCGCATCGGGCCGGTGTCCAGGCCCGCGTCCATCTGCATGATCGTGATGCCCGTGGTCGCATCGCCCGCCTGCACCGCACGCTGGATCGGCGCCGCGCCCCGCCAGCGGGGCAGCAGCGACGCGTGGATGTTCAGACAGCCCAGCGGCGGGATCGCGAGCACCTCGGCCGGCAGGATCAGGCCGTAGGCGGCGACCACCATCGCATCGGCACCCGCTGCGCGCAGCCGGTCCCAGGCCTGGGGGTCGCGCAGGGTCTCGGGCTGCCAGACCTGCAGGCCGTGCTCGAGCGCCCACTGCTTGACCGGGCTCGCGAGCAGCTGCTGGCCGCGCTGCGCCGGCTTGTCGGGCCGCGTCAGCACGAGCGCGATCTCGTGGCCGGCCTCGACCAGCGCCGCGAGCGCACGCTGCGCGAACACCGGCGTGCCGGCGAAGACCAGGTTCATAGTCGAGGAAGGGCGGGTGGGGCGCCGCCCGCGGCCGGGGCGGGGCGGGGCGCTGCGGCGCTCAGGCCGCCTGCCGGTCGAGCTTGGCCATCTTGCTCTTGATGCGGCTCTGCTTCAGGCGCGACAGGTACTGCACGAAGACCTTGCCCTGCAGGTGGTCCATCTCGTGCTTTATTCAGACCGCGAGCAGCCCCTCGGCCTCGAGCTCGAAGGTCTCGCCGCGCACGTTCAGCGCGCGCACGGTGATCTGTCCGGGACGCGCGACGTCGTCGTAGATGCCGGGCACCGACAGACAGCCTTCCTCGTAGGTCTTCTTCTCGCCCCCGCTCGCGACGATCTCGGGGTTGATGAGGACGAGCAAGTCGTTCTTGTCCTCGGACGTGTCGATGACGATCACGCGCTCGTGGACGTCGACCTGCGTCGCGGCCAGTCCGATGCCGGGCGCGGCGTACATGGTGTCGGCCATGTCCTGGACCAGGCGTCGGATGCGGTCGTCGACGGACGCGACGGGGCTCGCCACCTTGTGCAGGCGAGCGTCGGGGTAGCGGAGGATGTCAAGCACGGCCATCGGACTAGACCTACCGTTCGAACTCGGGTGCGCGAAACCGTTTCTGAATCGACGTACCATCGAGGGAATTCGGGGCGGGACCGGCACGATTCAAGTGCAGGCCGATGACCCCGAAGCCGACCGGACCGACCGGCGGGAGAGACCTCCTCCCTCCGGCACGGACCCGGGCACGCACCACGCAGGTTGATCAGGCAGCGCGAACATGCTCAAAAAGTCTATCACGCGGGTCCTCGGCTGCGCCGCCTGGCTGCTGGCCGGAGCCGCCTTCGCGCAGGGCTCGACCGGGCCGCTGGAGCTCGCGCCCAATGCGCCCGACAAGCATGTCGTCGTGCGCGGAGACACCCTCTGGGACATCTCCGGCAAGTTCCTCAAGACCCCCTGGCGCTGGCCCGAGATCTGGCAGCTGAACCGCGAGCAGATCGCCAATCCGCACCTGATCTACCCCGGCGACATCGTCTACCTGGACCGCTCGGGCGCCGAGCCCCGGCTGCGGCTCGGCCGGTCGGTGGATGGCCTGGCCGCGGCCGGCGGCGAGACCACGCAGCGCACCGAGCCGATGGTCCGCTCCGCGCCCCTGGACCGCAACGCCATCCCGACGATGAACCTGGCCGCGATCCAGGTCTTCCTGAACCGGCCGATGATCGTCGAGGAACAGGGACTGAAGTCGCACCCGCGGGTCATCGCCACCCAGGACGGCCGCGTCTACCTGAGCCGGGGCGACGTCGCCTATGCGCGCGGCGTCACCGACGCGACGGTCAAGGACTGGCACGTCTACCGTCCCGCCAAGCCCCTGATCGACCCGAGCACCCGTCAGCCGCTCGGCTGGGAGACGCTGTACGTCGGCGCGGCCGAGATGATCCGCCCGGGCGATCCGGCGACCTTCCGCATCCAGTCCAACTCCGAGGAGATCGGCGAGGGCGACCGGCTGATGCCCGCGACCCGCGCCCAGATCCCGACGGTCGCGCCGCGTCCGCCGGCGGTGCCGGTCGACGGCCGCATCGTGTCGGTCTACCGAGGTGTCGACCAGGTCGGGAAGTTCAGCGTCGTGGGCCTGTCGCTCGGCCAGCAGCAGGGGCTGGAGGTCGGTCACGTGCTGCAGGTCCAGAGCACCGGCCGGATGGTGCTCGACCGGGACACCAAGGAACAGGTGCGGCTGCCCAACGAGCCGATCGGGCAGCTGCTGGTGTTCCGCGTCTTCGACCGGGTCGCCTACGGCCTGATCGTCGCCGCGTCGATGCCGATCTCCGTCGGGGCGACGGTCACCAACCCCTGAGCCTCCTCGGGAAGGGCCGGACGTGCCCCTCGCGCCGGACGACGCACAAGACCTCGAGCACTGGGTTCGCCTGGCGCTGACGCCAGGCGTCGGGCCGGTCGGTGCCCGCGCGCTGCTCGAGCAGTTCGGCCTGCCGCATGCGATCTTCGAGTCCGGCGGCGGGCTGCTCGACGAGGTGGCCGGCAGCCGGCTCGCGTCCGCCCTGCGCGCTCGGGACCCCGAGCGCGAGCGGCGCATCGAGCACACCCTCGAGTGGGCCCGTGCCGACCGGCACCACCTGGTCACGCTGGCCGACGCCGACTATCCGCCGATGCTGCTGCGGATCGCCGATGCGCCGCCGCTGCTCTACGTGGTCGGACAGCGCGAGGCGCTGACGCGGCCGGCGGTCGCGATCGTCGGGTCGCGCAATCCCACCGCCGCCGGCGTCGCCCACGCCCGGGCCTTCGGCCATGCGCTGTCCAGCGCGGGCTGGACCGTCACCAGCGGGCTGGCGCTCGGCATCGACGGGGCCGCGCACGACGGCGCACTCGAAGGTGGCGCGGGAACGGTCGCGGTGGTCGGCACAGGCGCCGACATCGTCTATCCGTCGCGCCACCGCCGGCTCGCCGAGCGGATCGCGGAAGACGGCGCGATCGTCTCCGAATTCCCGCTCGGCACCGAACCCTCGGCCGGCCAGTTCCCGAGGCGCAACCGGCTGATCGCAGGCATGTCGCACGGCGTGCTGGTGGTCGAAGCCGCGCTGCACAGCGGCTCGCTGATCACCGCGCGTCAGGCCGGCGAGTTCGGCCGCGACGTCTTCGCGATACCCGGCTCCATCCATTCCCCGCTCTCCCGCGGGTGCCATGCCCTGATCCGCCAGGGCGCGGTGCTGGTGGAGCGGGCGGAAGACCTGCTCGATGAGCTGCCCCCGCAGGACTCCGACACCCATCTCCACACACTTCCGATGTCAGCAAGCGCTCACAGTGGCCCGGAACTCCTCACCGAGCGGATCGAGATCCCGGAGCAGGACCCGATCCTCGTGGCCGTCGGCTACGAGCCGGTGCTGCCGGACACGCTCGCCGCACACCTCGGTCTGGCGGCGGGCGACATGGTCGCGCGACTGGTCGTGCTGGAGCTCTCCGGGCGCCTGCAGCGCCTGCCCGACGGCCGGGTGGTCCGACCCCCTCCCATCGGCTGACTTGCTTCCGCGCCGATCCGGCTCTTATGATTGGCGCCCCCTGAAACCGGTCGACCCCTTGTAGCCGAGCGCTGCAGCCGGCCGGTTCTCACTCACCAGGATCCGATGGGAAAAGCCCTGATCATCGCCGAGAAGCCGTCCGTGGCCGCCGACATCGCGCGGGCGCTGGGCGGCTTCACCAAGCAGGGCGACTACTTCGAGAGCGACGAGTTCGTCCTGTCGTCGGCGGTCGGCCACCTGGTCGAGATCGCCGCACCGGAGCAGTACGAGGTCAAGCGCGGGAAGTGGTCTTTCGCCAACCTGCCGGTCATCCCACCCGAGTTCGATCTCAAGCCGATCGAGAAGAGCGCCGATCGGCTCAAGCTGCTCACCCGGCTGATCAAGCGCAAGGACGTCGACGCGCTGGTCAACGCCTGCGACGCCGGGCGCGAGGGCGAGCTGATCTTCCGGCTGATCGTCCAGCACGCGAACGCCCGGCAGCCGATCCGCCGCCTCTGGCTGCAGTCGATGACGACCGGCGCGATCCGCGACGGCTTCAACTCGCTGCGCGAGGACGGGCAGATGCTGCCGCTCGCCGATGCCGCACGCTGCCGTTCCGAGGCCGACTGGCTGGTCGGCATCAACGGCACGCGCGCGATGACCGCGTTCAACTCGCGTGACGGCGGCTTCTACCTGACCACCGTCGGCCGCGTGCAGACACCGACGCTGACGATCGTCGTCGAGCGCGAGGAGCGCATCCGCAAGTTCGTGCCGCGGGCCTACTTCGAGGTCAAGGCGACCTTCGGCGCGAAGGCGGGCACCTACGAGGGCCGCTGGTTCGATCCGGCGTTCCAGCGCAATCCGGCCGACGCCGACCTGCGGGCCGAGCGGCTCTGGGACGGCGACCGTGCGCGCTCGATCGTCGCCGACTGCGAGGGCAAGACCGGCACCGTCACCGAGGAGTCGCGCCCGACCACGCAGGCCGCGCCGGCGCTCTTCGACCTGACCAGCCTGCAGCGCGACGCCAACGGCCGCTTCGGCTTCTCGGCCAAGACCACGCTGTCGCTGGCCCAGGCGCTGTACGAGAAGCACAAGGTCCTGACCTACCCGCGGACCGACTCCAAGGCGCTGCCCGAGGACTACGTCGGCACTGTCCGCCAGACGATGGAGATGCTGGCCGACGTGCATCCGTACGGGCAGTTCTCGAAGCAGGTCATCAAGAACGACTGGATCAAGCCCGGCAACAAGCGCATCTTCGACAACACGAAGATCTCCGACCACCACGCGATCATCCCGACGCTGCAGGCGCCCAAGGCCCTGTCGGACGCCGAGCAGAAGATCTACGACCTGGTGGTCAAGCGCTTCCTGTCGGTGTTCTTCCCGTCGGCCGAGTTCCGCATCACCACGCGGATCACCACGGTCGAGACGCATGCGTTCAAGACCGAGGGCAAGGTCCTGGTCAACGCCGGCTGGCTCGCGATCCACGGCCGCGAGGCGATCGAGCAGAAGTCGGGCAAGGACGCCGAGGAAGGCTCGGGCACGCTGGTCGCGGTCGAGCAGGACGAGATCGTGCGCACCGATGCCATCGAGGCGCTGTCGCTGGCCACGCGGCCGCCGGCGCGCTTCAACGAGGCGACGCTGCTGTCGGCGATGGAAGGCGCGGGCAAGCTCGTCGACGACGAGGACCTGCGCGAGGCCATGGGCACCAAGGGTCTGGGCACGCCGGCCACCCGGGCGCAGGTGATCGAGGGCCTGATCAACGAGAACTACCTGATCCGCGAGGGCCGGGACCTGATCCCGACGGCCAAGGCGTTCCAGCTGCTGACGCTGCTGCGCGGCCTGGGCGTGGCCGAGCTCACGATGCCCGAGCTGACCGGCGAGTGGGAGTACAAGCTCTCGCAGATGGAGCGCGGCCAGCTCGATCGCGACGCGTTCATGCGCGAGATCGCGGAGATGACCGAGCACATCGTCGCGCGCGCCAAGGGCTACGGCCCGACGGACGTGCCCGGCGACTACGCGACGCTGACCGAGCCCTGCCCGCGCTGCGGTGGCGTGGCCAAGGAAAACTACCGGCGCTTCGCGTGCACGGCCTGCGACTGGTCGATCACCAAGTCGCCCTCCTCGCGTCTGCTCGAGCCGAGCGAGGCCGAGCAGCTGATGCGCGACAAGACGATCGGCCCGCTGCACGGCTTCCGCAGCAAGATGGGGCGGCCGTTCTCCGCGATCATCAAGCTCGCCGAGCCGGACTGGAAGCTCGAGTTCGACTTCGGCCAGTCCGACGCGGGCGACGACGACGAGCCGGTCGACTTCTCGGCCCAGGAGCCGGTGGGCGCGTGCCCGCGCTGCCAGTCGCGGGTCTACGAGCACGGCATGAGCTACGTCTGCGAGAAGTCGGTGGGCGCGGGGCGCAGCTGCGACTTCCGCTCAGGCAAGGTGATCCTGCAGCAGCCGGTCGAGCGCGAGCAGATGGCCAAGCTGCTGTCGGAGGGCCGCACTGCGCTGCTCGACGGCTTCGTGTCCTCGCGTACGCGTCGGCGCTTCAAGGCCTTCCTGGTTCGGCAGCCGGACGGCAAGGTCGGCTTCGAGTTCCAGGCGTCGGCGCCGCGCCCGGGCAAGCCGGGGGCCAAGCCCGCCGCGGGTGCGGACGGCGGCGAAGGCCAGGACGGCGGGGCCGCCGTCGCGACGGCCAAGGTCACCAAGGCCGCTCCCGTCAGGACGGCCGCGGCCCGCGCCGCGCCGGCGAAGGCCGCACCGGCTGCCAAGCCGGCCGCGAAGAAACCTGCTGCGAAGAAGCCGGTCGCCCGCGCGCCTGCGACGAAGACCGCCGCAGCGAAGGCCGCACCGGCGAAGACCGCCGCGGCGAAGGCCGCGCCGGCGAAGACCGCCGCGGCGAAGACGCCGGCCGCGAAGAAGGCCGCCGCGACCAAGGCTGCGGCCACCGGCGCGGCGACCCGGACCGCCGCGCCACGGCTGCGCAAGGCCGGCTGGGGCGCCGGGCAGCCCCACATCGGCTGCCCGCGACTGCCTGCTTGCCCGGCCCTTCCCGGCCCTTCCCCGCGCCTGCCT
>JAIYAG010000501.1 GCA_027489195.1 Burkholderiales bacterium
CACGCGAATCCGATACCCGTCCCGGCATCACCGAATGCTTCGAGCTGTTCTGCACCGGCCGCGAGATCGCCAACGGCTTCTCCGAGCTGAACGACCCCGAGGACCAGGCCGCGCGCTTCCGGGCGCAGGTCGAGGCCAAGGAGGCCGGTGACGACGAGGCGATGTTCTACGACGCCGACTACGTCCGCGCGCTCGAGCACGGCATGCCGCCCACCGGCGGCTGCGGCATCGGCATCGACCGACTGGTGATGCTGCTCACCGACAGCCCGAGCATCCGCGACGTCATCCTGTTCCCCGCGCTCAAGCGCGAATCCTGAGAGAGTCCGACGACGTCATGGATGCGCTCAGACACGTCCGCCTGATGGCCGACTACAACCGCTGGATGAACCAGCGGCTCTACGCCACAACCGCCGGCCTCGACACGCAGGTCCTGCGCGCCGACCGCGGCGCGTTCTTCGGCTCGATCCTCGGCACGCTGAACCACCTCGCCGTCACCGACAGCCTGTGGCTGCGCCGCTTCCAGTCGGCCTTCGACTGGGACCGGCTGCGCGAGGCGGACGACTGGCTGCCCCGGCCGACGACGCTGCGCGACACGCTCGCCGACACCCTGCCGGAGCTGCAGGCGCTGCGCGCGCGGCTCGATGCGCTGACCGTCGCGTGGAGCGAGGAGCTGATCTTCAACGACCTCGATCGCGTGATCGGGTACCGCAACATGGCCGGCGAGCTGTTCCAGCGCCAGGTCGGCCCGCTGCTGTCGCACTGGTTCAACCACCAGACGCACCACCGCGGCCAGGTGACGACGCTGCTGTTCCAGGCGGGCGTGGACGTCGGCGTGACCGACCTGATCGCGATGCCGGGCTTCGATCCGTTCACCGCCGTCGCCGACGACGACGACAGCGACATTCCGCCGATGCCCGCGTCGCTGATGCCGCCGGCCTAGCCTAGTACTTCTGCGCCCGGAACACCTGTACGTCCGACAGGTACAGCGCCACCGCGTAGTTCGGTGCGTACTGGGCGAGCACGTGCTCGGCGATGCGCTCGGCGACCTCCGCCGAGCACACCACCTGCAGCTCGATCGAACGGTCGGCCTCCCAGGCCCCTTCCCGCTCGCCGCCCGGTCCACCGCCGCGGACGTCGAGCACGGTGTAGCCGTGGGCGCCGAAGCGTCGGGCATCCGCGATCAGCGCACGCTCGATCGCCGCCTCGGTGATGATGGTGAGCAGCTTGCGCTCGTGGGTCTGCATCTGGTTTCCTCCTGCCCGGCTCGGGCTCAGCCCGCGGCCCGCCGCGCGAGCTCGATGTAGAGCGGGATGCCGACCAGCACGTTGAACGGGAAGGTCACCCCGAGCGCCAGTCCGATCGACAGCGACGGATTGGCCTGCGGCACCGCGATCCGCATCGCGGTCGGTGCCGCGATGTAGGACGCGCTCGCCGCCAGCGTCGCGAGCGTGGCGACGCCCGCGACCGACAGCCCGAGCGCGAGCCCCAGTGCACCGCCCACCAGCGCCAGCAGCGGCGGCGCGATCAGCCCGAACGCCAGCAGCCGGGGCCCGGCGCGCCGCAGGTCCTGCAGCCGGCCGCCCGCCACCAGCCCGAGCTCGAGCAGGAACAGCGCGAGCACGCCCTTGAAGAGGCCGACGAACACCGGATCGATCGGCGCGAGCCCGGCGGGCCCGGCGATCCAGCCGATCGCGATGCCGCCGAGCAGCAGCACCACTGCCTTGCCGAACAGCACCTCGTGCAGCAGCGTGCCCCAGCTCGAGGTGCCGACGCCCGGTCGGCCCGCCTCGCGCGCCATGCCGCGGCGCGCGAGCAGCACGCCGACGACGATGCCGGGCGCTTCCATCAGCGCGACCAGCATCGCGAGAAAGGCTTCGGGTTCGATCCCCGCCCGGGCGAGCGCGCTCTGCGCGACCGCGAAGGTGACGACGCTCACCGACCCGTAGTGCGCTGCGATCGACGCGGCATCCGCCGCCCCCAGCCGCACGCCCGCACGCAGCACCGGATAGAGCACCAGCGGCACCGCCGCCGACAGCGCCACCGCGGCGAGCGCGACCGGCCACAGCGCAGCCAGCGGCTGAACCGCGATCTGCGCGCCGCCCTTCAGGCCGATCGCGATCAGCAGGTAGATCGACAGCGTCTCGTAGAGCGCCTCGGGCAGGCGCAGGTCCGAGCGCGCGAGGCGCGCGAGGACGCCGAGGGCGAAGAAGAGGATGACGGGGTCTAAGGTCACTTCTCCTCGATCCACGCCTGCTGGATCGCCTCCAGGATCTTCTCGCCGCTGCGCTTCGGATCGTCGTCGAACTCCGGCAGCGCGAGCACCCAGGCGTGCAGCTCGGTGAAGCGCACGCGGGTCGGGTCGACGTCGGGATGCGCCTCGTCGAGGGCGATCGCGATCTCGAGGGTGTCGGTCCACTTCATGGCGGCGGCCTCGGGGAAAGGGTGCAGCGAGCCCGTGTCACTCGCGGGCGTGGTTGATCGTGTACTTGGGCAGTTCGATCGTGAGGTCGGTCGTCACCGGATCCAGCTGGCAGGACAGGCGCGAGGACGCGGTCAGGCCCCAGGCCTTGTCGAGCATGTCGTCCTCCTCGTCGCTCGACGGAGGCAGCCGGTTGAAGCCATCCCTGACGATGACGTGACAGGTGGTGCACGCCGCGACCATGCCACAGGCATGCTCGATGTCGATGTGGTGGTCGAGCAGCTGCTGGCACAGGCTCTTGCCGGGTTCGGCCTCGAACTTCGCGCCCTCGGGCGCGAGGCTCTCGTGGGGCAGGACGGTGATGGTGGGCATGGGGTGTCAGCCGATCTCGTCGAGGCGGCGACCGGACAGGGCCTGGCGCACCGCGCGGTCCATCCGGAGGGCCGCGAAGGTCTCGGTCTCGCGCGCGAGGTCGGTGATCCGGGCCTCGATGACGCGTGGGTCCTCGCCCTGCGAGACCGCACGCAGGTCGCGCATCGCAGCCGCGATCGTCTCGCGCGCGGCGGCATCGAGCAGGTCGCCGTCGGCCTCGAGCGCGACCTGGGTCGCCTGCAGCAGGCGATCGGCGTCGACCTGCTGCTCGCGCAGCGCACGCGCCTTCATGTCGATCTCGGCGGTTCCGAACGACTCCTGCAGCATCCGCGCGATCTCGTCGTCGGACAGTCCGTACGAAGGCTTGACCGCGATCGAGGCCTCGATGCCCTGCGACTGCTCGCGCGCGGTCACCGACAGCAGTCCGTCGGCATCGACCTGGAAGGTCACTCGGATGCGGCCCGCACCCGCGGCCATCGGCGGAATGCCGCGCAGCTCGAAGCGGGCGAGCGAGCGGCAGTCGGCGACCAGCTCGCGCTCGCCCTGCACCACGTGCAGCGCCATCGCGGTCTGGCCATCCTTGTACGTGGTGAACTCCTGCGCCCGTGCGACCGGGATCGTCGCATTGCGCGGGATGATCTTCTCGACCAGCCCGCCCATCGTCTCGATGCCCAG
>JAIYAG010000290.1 GCA_027489195.1 Burkholderiales bacterium
GACGACTCGCTCGACGTGTTCGGCGTCCACGGCGTGGGCGGCATCCTGGGCGCGCTGCTGACCGGCGTGTTCGCGGCGCCCTCGCTCGGCGGCACGGGCGTGTTCGACTACGTGACGAACGCGGCCAACCCCGACTTCTCGATCGCCGGTCAGGTCTGGATCCAGCTGCAGGGCGTGCTGGTCACCATCGTGTGGTCGGGCGTCGTCTCCTTCATCGCCTACAAGCTGGTCGACATGATCGTCGGCCTGCGGGTGGCCGAGGACGAGGAGCGCGAAGGTCTCGACATCACCGCCCACGGCGAGTCGGCCTACCACTCCTGATCCCCGGGTCTCCCGGTACCGTTTTCTCCTCTCGTTTCTGGATCGATTCGCGCCGGGTTCGCCCGGCGCGTTTTTTTTCGCGTCGCGCGGGCGCGGCGGGACCGCCCTTCAGCGCACCGGCGCGCGCACCAGCTCCATCGTCTGCGTGCCCTCGCCCTGAGGATGGCCCGCGCCACGGATCGACTCGCGGCGCGCGAACATCCCGATCGCGTCCGGCACCGACCAGTTCGTCATCCGGAAGCCGAACGAGTCGACCACGCTGACACGCCATGCGCGGAACGTGCCGGCGGGCACCGTGACGTCCTCGACGCCTTCGACCGTCCACTTCGCCGTCATCGGGATGCCGGCGTTCCGGCCGAAGGTCAGGCTGATGTCCTGGGTCGCGGTCTTGCCGACGGCCAGCGGCCAAGGCTGGCTCATCGGCGGCTCGTAGCGCATCGCGACGCGGCCGGCGGGATCGATCACGGCGATGGTCCCGGCGGTGCTCGGCTCGCTCATCACCGATCCGTTCGGCGTGGCGAGACGCATCACCGTGCGCCCCTCGAAACTCGCCTCCTCCACACGCATCGGCACCTCGGCCGTGCCGGTGCCGTAGCTGCCGGTGCTGGTGACCCGGTAGACGAGGGTGGTTCCATAGGCGGGGTGGGTGTAGGTCGGGCTGGGCGTGCTCGCGCAGCCGGCGGCGGCGAGCAGGCTCGCTGCGAGCGGGGCGAGGACGAGGGCACGACGGGTCGATCGGGAACGGGGGCTCATGCTCGGGTCTCCATGTGACGGACCTCGGCGAGGTCCTCGGAGCAGCTTCGCGCCGGTAACGGCGCCCGGGCTTGTGCTGGCTCAAGCCCGAGCGACGCCGCCGCGCCTGCGCTTGATGCACCTCAATCCGGCCGCGTTCGCCGGGTATCGCGCGACGCCGCGGCGGGCGCGTGGGTACACTGGACCGATGGCATCGCTCCCTCGCCCGTCGCGCTTCGCCGCACCGCTCGCACGGGCGGGTGTGCTGGCCTGCGTCGCGCTCGCGGCCGCGTTCGCGCTGCGCCTGCTCGTCATCGAGCCGGCGTCGATCGCGCATGCCTGCGACCCGGCGCCGTGGTCGGGACTGTGCGCGCTGCGCAGCGCCGCGGTGCGGCTGTTCCTGAACCAGGAGATCGGCTGGCTCGCGTTCGCCGCGGGTGCCGCGGCCACGGTGCTGCGCGGCCCGCGTCTGGCCACGGCCGCGCTGGCGGCCGGGGCGGCCGGCCTGGTGCTCTACAGCTACGAGCCGTCCGCGCTCGGCGCGCTGCTCGGTGCGCTGATGCTCGCGCGTACGAGCGCCCCGCCGGCGAGCACCGCCATCAGCCCCGCGTAGCCCAGCGCCTGCGCGTTCGCGAGCCCCTCCGCCAGCACCATCGCCAGCGCGCCCGCTGCGAGGATCCAGCCGAGGCAGCGCTCCTCGAGGGCGTCGCGGGCAGGGCGCATGCCGGCCCCCCGCAGCAGCACGACGGCGACCGCGGCCGGTGCGAAGAGCGGCCAGTCGAAGCCCCGGTAGCGGGCATCGAAGGCATGCAGCACGACGGTCAGCGCGGCCGCGAACAGCACGGCGGCCTGCAGCAGCGTGACCCAGCCGGCGAGCGACGGGTCGCGCCCGCGGCGCAGCCAGGCCGTCATCACCGCGGCCGCGGCGGGCAGGGTGGCCGTGGTGTCCGCCCCATCGTCCGAAATCCGCCGCGCGAGCAGCGCGGCCGAGGCGACGCAGGCGGCGAGCACGACGAGCGTGGCCGCCGAGGTGGCGAGCCATTCGAGCGGTGTGCGGTTCCAGACCGCCATGTAGCGCGCCTGCTCGGCGAGCACCGCACCCAGCCCCGCACCCGCGAGCGCGCCGAGCAGGACGCCGGTTCGCGTTGCGCGCCCGCGGGCCGCGAGTCCGACCGCCGCCGCGCCGAGCAGCAGCCCCGCGCCGGCGGCAGTGCGCCAGACGGTCCAGCCATCGCGCGGCGCGACCGGGCCGTGCCAGTCGAACTTAGGCCGACCGTCGCTGTCGAGCAGGCCCCAGGCGCCGCCCATCGCGCCCTCGAGCTGCCGCTTCCAGGGCTGGTCGAACGCCTCGATCAGGTTGTAGCGGATGCCCTCCTCGGCGGCGGTGCGGGCGAACTGCCGGATGAAGCGTGCCTGCTCGACGCGCCCGGGCACCGCGTCGCGTCGGGCCCGGCCCTCGCTCGGCCAGCCGGTCTCGCCGACCAGGATCTCGCGGCCGGGCAGCGCCGCGCGCATCGCGCGCCAGACCTCGACGACGTGCGCGATCGCGGCGTCGATGCCCACCGGCTCGTCCTCCCAGTACGGCAGGATGTGGATCGTCACGAACGTGACGGCCGGCGCGAGGCTCGGATGCTTGAGCCAGAACTCCCAGACGTCGGCGTAGGTGACCGGC
>JAIYAG010000169.1 GCA_027489195.1 Burkholderiales bacterium
GCGGACCGCGGTCGCGACCGAGGCGGGCCTCGCCCACCCCGAGGTGTCGGTGCTGCTCGCGCGGCACGGCGTGTCGCCGACCGTGCTCGCCGGCGAGCTCTTCGATGCGGTCTCGACCCTGCAGCACGGCGTGGGGCTCGTCTTCGTCGTCGACACGCCGCAGCCCGGGCTGCCAGCCTCGATCGAGGCCGATGCGGTCTATCTCGACCGGGTGCAGGACCCGGGCAACGTCGGCACGCTGCTGCGCAGCTGCGCGGCCGCCGGCGTGCGCACCGTGCTCACCGCGCCCGGCACCGCCTGGTGCTGGTCACCGAAGGTGCTGCGTGCCGGCATGGGCGCCCATTTCCACCTGTCGATCCACGAGGCCGTGCCCTGGGCGACGGTGCGCACGCGGCTGGGCGTCGCCCCGATCGGCACCCGAGTCCAGCAGGCCGAATCGATCTTCGAGGCCGACCTGCGTGCCCCGGCGCTCTGGCTGCTCGGCAACGAGGGCGAGGGCCTGTCCGAGGAGGTCGGCGCCGACGTCGCCCGCTGGGTGCGGATCCCGCAGGCCGAGGGCGTCGAGTCGATGAACGTCGCCGCGGCCGCCGCGGTCTGCCTGTTCGAGCAGCGGCGCCAGCGCGCTGCACGAGGCTGAAGCCGCCCGAAGACGGCCGAAGGCACCCGAAGACGGCTACTCCAGATCGAGCAGCGTCAGCACGGTCGTCGCGATTTCCTCGATCGAGCGCGTGGTGGTCGACAGCCACGGGATGCCCTCGCGCTTCATCATCGCCTCGGCCTCGTTGACCTCCATCCGGCAGGTCTCGAGCGAGGCATAGCGGCTGCCCGGGCGGCGCTCGTGACGGACCTCGGCGAGGCGTTCCGGCGAGATGGTCAGCCCGAACATCTTGTCCTTGTAGCGATACAGCACGTCGGGCAGCCGACCGCGCTCGAAATCGTCCGGGATCAGCGGATAGTTCGCTGCCTTGATCCCGTGCTGCACGGCGAGGTAGAGGCTGGTCGGGGTCTTGCCGCAGCGCGACACGCCGACGAAGATCACGTCGGCCAGCTCCAGGTCCTTGTGCAGCTGCCCGTCGTCGTGGGCCATCGAGTAGTGGATCGCCTCGATCCGCTGCTTGTAGCGGTCCGATTCGGCCACCGCATGGAAGCGCCCGATGGTGTGGGTCGACTTGACGCCGAACTCGGTCTCCAGCGGCCCGACGAAGGTCGCGATCAGGTCGAGGAACAGCGCCTGCGCCGTGCGCACGATCTCGTTGATCTCCGGGTTGACCAGCGTGCTGAAGACGATCGGGCGGCGGCCGTCGATCAGCCCCTGATGGTTGATCCGGGTGACCGCGTCGTCGGCCTTCTCGGGGTTGTCGATGAACGGCAGCCGGACCTGCCGGACCTTGAGCCCCTCGAACTGCGACAGCACCGAATGGCCGAAGGTCTCGGCGGTGATGCCGGTGCCGTCGGACACGAAGAAGACGGTGCGATCGGCGTGGCGGTGACGGGCTTCGGGCATGCGGACCTCGGGACGCGATGGGGGTCGGGCGCGGCATGCGCCACCGCCTGGACAGGGCATTTTCCTCGGCGGCGCCTTGGGGCGCACAGTAAAATCGTCCCTCCGGGAGGTGGGAGCCACCCGAGTGTTGCAGCCGTGCCGTTGGCCGCCCGTCGCCAGCGGCCCGACTACAGCGCTGCCTGCGCCGGCCCGCCCGGCGCGCGGCCCACCGGTTTCCCACCCTCCAGGACTTTTCCATGAACGACCCCCACGCAGGACGCTACGTCGTCCCGTTCGAGGACTTGCGGATGACCGACGTCGAGTCGGTCGGCGGCAAGAACGCCTCGCTCGGCGAGATGATCAGCCAGCTCGCCCACGCCCATGTCCGGGTGCCCGGCGGCTTCGCGACCACTGCGCTCGCCTTCCGCGACTTCCTCTCCGAGAGCGGCCTGACGGCCCGCATCAACGGCCGGCTCGCCGCGCTCGACGTCGACGACGTCAAGGCGCTCGCCGCCTGCGGTGCGGAGATCCGCCGCTGGGTGGTCGAGTCGCCGCTGCCGGCGCGCCTCGAGACCGAGATCCGCGAGCATTTCGCCCGGATCCAGGCCGAGTCGGGCACCGAGATCTCGCTCGCGGTGCGCTCGTCCGCCACCGCCGAGGACCTGCCCGACGCATCGTTCGCAGGCCAGCAGGAGAGCTACCTGAACGTCGTCGGCATCGAGGCCGTGCTCGACCGCATCAAGCACGTGTTCGCCTCGCTGTACAACGACCGCGCGATCTCCGACCGCGTGCACAAGGGCTTCGCGCATGCCGACGTGGCGCTGTCGGCCGGCGTGCAGCGGATGGTGCGCAGCGACCTCGGTGCCTCCGGCGTCATGTTCACCATGGACACCGAGTCGGGCTTCCCGGACGTGGTCTTCATCACCGCCGCCTACGGGCTGGGCGAGACGGTGGTGCAGGGCGCGGTGAACCCGGACGAGTTCTACGTCCACAAGCCGATGCTCGCCGCGGGCAAGAAGCCGATCATCCGGCGCCAGCTCGGCTCCAAGCTGATCCGCATGGAATTCGAGCCGGACGCCGGCAATGGCCGCTCGGTGCGTACCGTCGACACCTCGGTCGAGCAGCGCACCCGGTACTCGCTCGCCGACGAGGAGGTGATCGAGCTCGCGCGCTATGCGGTCATCATCGAGCAGCACTACGGCCGCCCGATGGACATCGAGTGGGGCCGGGACGGCCGGGACGGCAAGCTCTACATCCTGCAGGCCCGCCCCGAGACCGTGAAGTCGCAGCACGAGGGGCGCCAGCTGCGCTTCCGGCTGAAGGCCACCTCCGACGTGCTGGCCAGCGGCCGCGCGATCGGCCAGAAGGTCGGCGCCGGACCGGTGCGCGTCGTCGGCGACGCGAGCGAGATGGAACGCGTGCAGCCCGGCGACGTGCTGGTCACCGACATGACCGACCCGAACTGGGAGCCGGTGATGAAGCGGGCCTCGGCCATCGTCACCAACCGCGGCGGGCGCACCTGCCACGCGGCGATCATCGCCCGCGAGCTCGGCATCCCGGCCGTCGTCGGCTGCGGCGATGCCACCGACCGCATCCATGACGCGGACCCGGTGACCGTCTCCTGCGCCGAGGGCGACACCGGCTACATCTACGACGGCATGCTCGAGACCGAGATCACCGAGATCGAGTCCGGCGCGCTGCCCGAGCTGCCGGTCAAGATCATGATGAACGTCGGCAACCCGCAGCTCGCCTTCGAGTTCGCGCAGATGCCGAACCAGGGCGTCGGCCTCGCGCGGCTCGAGTTCATCATCAACAACAACATCGGCGTGCATCCGAAGGCGATCCTCGACTATCCGAACGTCGCCCCCGACCTCAAGAAGGCGGTCGAGAGCATCGCCCGCGGCCACTCCAGCCCGCGAGCGTTCTACGTCGACAAGCTCGCCGAGGGCATCGCCACCATCGCCGGCGCCTTCTGGCCGCGCCCCGCGATCGTGCGGCTCTCCGACTTCAAGTCGAACGAGTACCGCAAGCTGATCGGCGGCAGCCGCTACGAGCCCGAGGAAGAGAACCCGATGCTCGGGTTCCGCGGCGCCTCGCGCTACATCTCGCCCGACTTCGCCGAATGCTTCGAGATGGAGTGCCGCGCGATGAAGCGCGTGCGCGAGGAGATGGGCCTGACCAACGTCGAGGTCATGGTCCCGTTCGTGCGGACCGTGCGCGAGGCCGAGCAGGTCGTCGGCCTGCTCGCCAAGTACGGCCTCAAGCGCGGGGAGGGCGGCGCGGCGGACGGCACAGGCGGCCTGCGCCTGATCATGATGTGCGAGATCCCCTCGAACGCGATCCTCGCCGAGCAGTTCCTGGAGCACTTCGACGGCTTCTCGATCGGCTCGAACGACCTGACCCAGCTCACGCTCGGCCTGGACCGCGATTCGGGTCTGGTGGCCGAGGGCTTCGACGAGCGCGACCCGGCGGTCAAGGCGCTCCTCGAGCGTGCGATCACCGCCTGCAACAAGGCCGGCAAGTACGTGGGCATCTGCGGCCAGGGGCCGTCCGACCACGCGGACTTCGCCGAGTGGCTGATGCAGCAGGGCATCGCGTCGATCTCGCTGAACCCGGACACGGTCGTCGCGACCTGGACCCGGCTGGGCAAGCTCGGCAAGTGAGCCTGCCCCGCCCTGGCCGGCACGCGCCGGCCAGGGCGCGGGCCGCCTGCGCAGGCGGCCCGCTGCGCGCTGCGGCTCAGCGCCGCGCGACGCAGGGCCCTGCGACCTGCTTGCCCTCGTTGACCAGCGAGGCCTCGTTGCCCTTGCTGAACAGGATCGCGTTGCCGGCGTTGTAGCGGGTGCCCGAAGCGCTCGTCTGCTGCTTCATCTGCCAGGCCTCGCCGCGCCACCGCAGCACCGCCTGATCGCGCCCGAAGGCCACCAGCAGCGGCGCCACGCCGTTGGGGCAGTCGAAGCTGCGCAGTCGCCAGTCGGGGTCGCGCGCCATCACCATCGCACCCGCCTCGCCGAGCGACAGCTCGAGCAGCCCGTTGCCGAGCTTCGCGGCACGCACGAGCGGCAATTGCCGGCCGAAGCGGTCCGCCTCCGAGGCCAGCGGGCAGGCCTTGCGCGTGCTGCGCACCGGTCCGATGGTCAGCGACGCGCCCGACTGGGTCCAGGTCGCGCCGCCGCTGTTGCAGTCGAGCTGCGCGGCCAGCTGTCCGCCGTCGAGGAACTCGACGTTGAACGCGCCGGGATCGGCGGGTGCCACCAGCCCCGCCGGGGTCAGCGTCCCCAGCCAGTACCAGCTCGAGCCGACCAGCTTGGGCGGCGGCGGCGCCGCGGGCGCGGGCGGCGGCTGGGTCGGCTGCTGCGGCGGCAGGCCTGCTCCGGTCGTCGGAGCGGGAGCGGGCAGCGCGCAGCCCGCGATCGCCACAGCCGTGGCGATCGCCGTGCAGAGCGCCCGTGCAGGTGAGGTCCGTCGATCCATGTCGCCTCCGCGGACGTCGTCGAAGATGCCGCTGGAAAAAGAAAAGGGGCGCCGACCCGCGGCGCCCCCGGGACTCGGACCGGCACGAGGCCGGCCCGGGTGGTCGATGTTACTTGACCACCATCATCGTCTCGCGCTTGCCGCCCTTGTAGGTGTACAGGGTCAGCGTGCCGTCCTTGACGTCGCCCTTCGAGTCGAACTGGATCTTGCCGGTCACGCCGTCGTAGCTGATCTTGGCCAGCTCGGGCAGGTACTTCGCCGGCTCGGCCGAGTTCGCCTTCTGCATGGCGGCGACCATGGTCATCGTCGCGTCGTAGACGTACGGCGCGTAGATCTGCACGTCCGCCCCGGTCTTCTCCTTGAAGCGCGTCTTCCAGGCGGCCAGCGCGGCCTCCTTGTCCTTCGTGACGCCGCCGGCCTCGGCGCAGATCACCTGGCCGTCCGACATGCCGTCGCCGGCCAGCTTGATCAGCTCGTTCGAGCAGATGCCGTCGCCGCCCATGAACTTGGCGTTGATGCCGAGCTGCTTCATCTGGCGCAGCATCGGGCCCGCGACCGCGTCCATGCCGCCGTAGAACACGAGGTCCGGCTTCGCGCCCTTGAGCTTGGTCAGGATGGCGTTGAAGTCGGTGGCCTTGTCGTTGGTGAACTCGCGGCCGACGACCTTGCCGCCGGCGGCCTTGACGGCCTTCTGGAACTCGTCGGCGACGCCCTGGCCGTAGGCCGTGCGGTCGTCGATGA
>JAIYAG010000280.1 GCA_027489195.1 Burkholderiales bacterium
CGCGGTCGATCGCGAGGATGCGGCCGCGGCCGAGGCGCGGGCGAGCAGCGCGCGCGCCATCGCCCGGGCCGAGGCGGACGCGCGGGCCTCGTCGGACGAACGCGACGCGGGCTGAGCAGGTGACCGCGCCCGCGGGGCGCCTCGACCCTCGGGACACGCCAGCGGCACCGGTTGTGCCTCAGCCGCCCTGCGTCTCCCAGCGCCGCAGGTCGGGCTCGACGTCGACGTCCCAGACGGTCCGCAGCCACTCGAGGCGCAAGCCCGCCTCGGCAGCGCGCTGCCGGGTCCGCTCGGCCACCTCGTCGGTGCTCCACGGCATCGACTCGAACAGTGTCGGCGTCGGGCGCGACAGGCCGACGAGCGCATAGCCGCCATCCTCGGTCGGGGCGAAGACGGCATCGGCACGATCGAGCGCGGCGAACGCGGCCGCGATGTCGGAGGGCGAGAGCGACGGGCAGTCGCTGCCGATCAGCACCGGACGCTCCCCCACCGCGAGCGCCTGCGAGAGCGCCTCGTGCATCCGTTCGCCTAGGTCGGCGCCGGACTGCGGCGCGATGCGCCAGCCCCGGGCCGCGAGGACGGCGGGCAGCTCCCAGGCTTCCGGCGACGCCGGCGTGCCGCGCGCGTCCTGCGACGGGCCGTCGTCTGCGAGGCGCAGCTCCAGCCGGTCTGCGCCGCTCGCCTCGGCCAGCGCGATCGCGGCATCGAGCAGCCGTCGGTACGCCTCGAGCGCGCGCTCCGCACCGAGCGTCGCGGCGAGTCGGCTCTTGACCCGCCCGAGCACGGGACGCCGCGCGAACACGATCAGCCGGGTCGGCGTCATCGTCGGCCGTAGTACAGACGGTGCAGCAGCGCGGGCGACACGCCGAGCGCATAGGCCGCGCGCCAGGCCCACATCTCGACGACGGTGCGCACGACGCCGCGGGTCTCCCAGCGGCGCGCCGAGACGGTGACGCGCTCGCGCAGGCAGGCACAGCGCGCGACCCGACGCAGCCGCGTGCACAGCTCGACATCCTCCATCAGCGGAATCGGCGCGTAGCCACCGAGCGCCTCCCACAGGGCACGGTCGATGAAGAGCGCCTGGTCGCCGGTGGCGATGCCGGACAGCCGCGAGCGCAGGTTCATCATCGCGCCGACCACGGCGAGCGAGGGACGGGGCGAATCGAGGCGGACGTCGAAGCGGCCCCACCGGGCGCCCGCGCCGACCGCGGCGCGGACCGCGTCGCCCGCGCCGGCCGGCAGGCGGCAATCGGCGTGCAGGAACAGCAGCGCATCGCCCTGCGCGACCGCGGCCCCGGCATTCATCTGCGAGGCCCGCCCGCGCGGTGCCTGGACGACCACGGCTCCGGCCGCGGCCGCGAGCGCACCGGTGGCATCGCGGCTGCCGCCGTCGACCACGATCACCTCGTCGGCCTGCACCAGCGCATCGCGCACCGTGTCCGAGATCGAGGTGGCTTCGTCGAGGGCGGGCACCACGATCGACAGCCGCGGCACCGGGGGCGCGGCAGGCTCGCTCATCGCCGGTCGTTCAGGCGCCAGTCGTACTCGAGGAAGCCGAGCGGCACGCGGGCCTCGCGGATGCGGGCCCGATCGGCCTCGTCCCCGGCGAGCTGCTCGGCGTAGCGCGCCAGGAAGCGCTCCCGCGTGCCACCGCCGCGCTCCCAGTCCTCGCGGAACCAGTCGAAGATCTTCGAGACCTCCAGTCGGCCGGCGCGCGGATCGAAGCGGTTGCGGCTCGGATCGCGCAGGAAACGGCGCGTGCTGTCCTCGAGCTGCGCATCGAGCCGCGCGGCGACGATCGCCTCCGGACGCAGCGCCGGGCAGCCGACGGACGCGCAGTTCACGACAAAATGCACCCGCGGCTCGTCGAAGGCGCCGGGCGCGCGCAGCATCCCGTGCTCGAGGTCGTCGAGGTGGCGCGGCTCGCCGAGCAGACGGAAGAAGCGCTGCTTCCAGGGCGAACGGATCAGCGAGCCGAGGTCCTTGATCGACTTCAGGTCCGGGTAGCGCGTCAGCACCAGCTCGAGGGTGAACGCGTTGTACGCGTTGACGAGGAAGGCGAAGCGCTGATCGCGCGGCAGCGCCTCGTACTCCGCACGCGTCACCGCCTCGTAGGCGTCGAGCACGCGGCGCAGCGACTCGCGCTCGGCGCCGAGGGCGCGGTAATCGACGGTGCTCGCGGTGCCGGCCGCGTTCCAGGCCACGTGCCGCCGCAGCAGCGCATCGAGCGCGGCGTGCGCGGGATCGGGGGGCGCGGCCCGGGCCGCGGACACCGCCGCGACCGCGAGCACGGCCCCGAGCACGAGCCGACCGAGCACGCGCCTCATCCCAGCCGCCACCGGTGCCAGCGTCCGACCCAGGCGAGCAGGCGTTGCGGCGCGCGGGCGCGTTTCCACTCGCCGGCGACGTACTTGCCCGACTCCGCGAAGGTCGGATAGGCGTGGATCGTCGAGAGGATGGTGTTCAGGCCGCGCCGCTGCTTCATCGCCGACACGAAGCCCGCGATCAGGTCGCCCGCATGCTCGCCGACGATCGTGGCGCCCAGGATCCGGTCGCTGCCCGGCCGGGTCAGCACCTTGACGAAGCCGTGTGCCGACTCGTCGGCGATCGCCCGGTCGAGGTCCTCGAGCCGGTATCGGGTCACCTCGTGGGGCACGCCCCGGGCGCGGGCCTCCTGCTCGTTCAGGCCGACCCGCGCGACCTCGGGGTCGACGAAGGTGCACCACGGCAGGATCGACCAGTCGACGCGGAACGCACGCAGGCGGCCGAACAGCGCGTTGACCGCGGCGTACCAGGCCATGTGGGCGGCCGCATGGGTGAACTGGTAGGGGCCCGCGACGTCGCCGACCGCGAAGATGTTCGGATACCGGGTGCGGAGGTAGGCGTCGACCTCGATGGTGCCGCCCGGCGCCAGCGGCACGCGGAGCGCCTCCAGGCCGTAGCCGCTGACGTTGGGTACCCGTCCGACCGCGCACAGCACCTCGTCGAACGGGATGCGGACCTCGGCGCCCGCATGCGCCGCGACCAGGACGCGGCCGCCGGCGGCATCGGCCTCGACGCGGACCGCCTTCGTGCCGGTGCGCACCTCGATGCCCTCCTCGGCGAACCGCGCTTCGACGAAGGTCGAGACGTCCTCGTCCTCGCGCGACATCAGGCGCGGTCCCATCTCCACCTGCACGACGCTCGAGCCGAGCCTCGCGAAGGCGAGCGCGAGTTCGCAGCCGATCGGGCCGCCGCCCAGCACCAGCAGCCGACCGGGCCGCGTGCGCAGGTTCCAGACGGTGTCGGAGGTGAGGCAGCCGCCTTCGGCCAGCCCCGGGATCGGCGGCACGAAGGGGCGCGCACCCGCAGCGACGACGATCGAGCGGGTGCGCAGCGTCCGGGTGCTGCCGTCGGCCGCCCGGATCTCGACCTCCCAGGGCGATCGGATCGTCGCCTCGCCGATCGCGACGTCGACGCCGAGCCCGGTGTAGCGCTCGACCGAGTCGTGCGGCTCGATGCTGCGGACCACGCGCTGCACGCGCGCCATGACGTCGGCGAAGTCGACGTCCACGTCCATGCGCCGGATGCCGTAGTCGGCGGAGCGGCGTGCCTGCGCGAGCAGCTTGGCGGTCCGGAGCAGCGCCTTGGAGGGCACGCAGCCGGTGTTCAGGCAGTCGCCCCCCATCCGGTGGCGCTCGACCAGCGTCACCGACGCCTTCACCGTCGCAGCGATGTAGGCGGTGACCAGCCCGCCGCTGCCGGCGCCGATCACCACGACATTGCGGTCGAAGCGGGCCGGACGGGTCCAGCCGCGATAGGCGCGGCGTGCGGCGAAGACGTCGGCGATGCGCCGCGCGAGCTCGGCGAGCAGACCGCGCGCGAGCAGCGGGAACAGCCCGAGCAGCACGAAGGCCGCGATCAGCGTGGGCGACAGCAGCCCGCGCAGCGAGTCGATCCGCGCGAGCTCGGTGCCGGCGTTCACGTAGACCGCCGTGCCGGCGAGCATGCCGAGCTGGCTGACCCAGTAGAACGTCCGGGTGGGGATCGGCGTGAGCGCCATCGCCAGGTTCACCAGCCAGAACGGAAACAGCGGGGTGAGCCGCAGCGTGAACAGGTAGTAGGCGCCGCCGCGGCGAACGCCCTCGTCGATCGCGGCGAGCCGCGCGCCGAAGCGCCGGCGCACCATGTCACCGAGCAGAAAGCGCGCCGCGACGAAGGCGAGGGTCGCCCCGGCACTGGAGGCGAACGACACCAGCAGCAGCCCCCAGCCGAGCCCGAAGAGTGCGCCGCCCAGCAGGGTCAGCACGGTCGCGGCGCCCGGCAGCGACAGCGCCGTGGCCAGCACGTAGACCAGGAAGAAGACGGCCGCCGAGGCGATCGGACGCGCCGCCACCTGCCCTGCGAACTCGGCCTGGCGGGCCTTGATCGCGTCGAGCGTCAGGAAGCGGCCGAGATCGAGCGCGAAGAACGCGGCGATCGCCGCCGCGATCGCGAGGGCGACGAGGATCTTGCGCAGGGTCGATGCGCCGGACGCCGGCGGCCGGACCGCGGCGGGGGGGGAGGACACCGGCGGGGCGGGCCGGGAATCAGGCGGCGAGCGCGCCGCCGCAGGAGCTGCCCTGCCCGGCCGTGCACCCGTAGCAGTGGTCGCGCACGACCACCGGCAGCCCGGCGAGCGCGCTCGACGCCAGCTCGCGCACATGGGTGCGGCCGCGTCCGGCGGCGCGCAGCGGCAGGCCGAGCATCTGGTTGAAGTCGCAGTCGTAGGCCCAGCCCTGCCAGTCGATGCTGACCAGGTCGCGGCACATCACCGACTCCAGGTTCTCGGGCCGGTGCGCGCCGCGCAGCAGCTGCATGTAGCCGCCGAAGGTGCCC
>JAIYAG010000549.1 GCA_027489195.1 Burkholderiales bacterium
CCAAGGCCTGGCCGCCGAGGGCCCGGCTCACAGGCCGCTGTATTCCAGCGACGAGTGGTGCACCACGATCCGCAGCCGGCCGGCATCGTCCTTGACGAACTTCCAGGTCTTGTCGACGGTCGTGACCTTGCCGTCCTTGCCGGTGATGTTGACCTTGCCCATGGTGGTGGCGCTGTCACCGGCGATGAAGACCGCCGCATTGTCGATGTCGCACTTCGTCCAGCCCTTGAGCGCGAAGCCGGTGTCCTTGGGGAAGGCGGGGTCCCCGCCGACGAAGTAGGCGAGGGCACCGGCCCGGGTGGTCCGGAAGGTCTGCGGATTGACGGTGAGCGTGGGCTTGAACAGCACCGCCCCCATCTGGTAGCCGTAGGCGCCGTCGATCACCTTCTCGGCCAGGGCCTTGGCCGCCGGCTGGCCGCTCTTGGCGCCCGTCGTCGAGATGTCCACCAGCGCCTTGCACCAGCCCTGCTGGGCGGCCAGCACCTCGGCTTCCGTGATCGCCTGGTTGATGACGACGCCCTTGGCGAAGGCGGGCACGGTCACGGCGGTCAGGGCGACGGCGGTCAGGGCGAGGGCGATCTTCATGGAGGCTCCGGTTCGGTCGGGTACGGGGAAAGGGGGAGGGGGCATGTGCGGTCGGTCCGCATCGACCCCGGCACGTCGTGCATTTCAGCGTCGGGGCATGGACCCGCGCTGAACCGCGAATGAGCGGGCGCTGACGTTTGCATGAACGCCAGATGAACAGCCCCGGCGGGCCCGTCGGTGGCGAGACAATGCGGGGATGTTCCGTCGACGTCTGTCCATCGCGCTGGGCCTGCTGGCCGCCGCCGCCGTGCTCGAAGGCCTGGGTGCGGCGGCCGCGCTCGGCATCGCCGAGCGCCAGGTGGAGCGCGGCCGCGTGGCCAGCGACATCCGGACCGCCTTCGTGGAACTGTCGGCCACCAAGCAGCGCCTGCGCACCTGGGTCGCACAGCGCCAGCAGGGCGCCGGCGCCGATGCCGAAGCACGCGAGCGCCTGCAGCGCGACATGCGCCGCACGCTCGAGCGTCTGGAGGCCTTGTCGGCCTCGGCCATCGCACTGGACGACAGCGCCGCCACGCGCAGCGAACACCTGCGGCGCCAGGACGCCCTGGCCGTGCTCCGCACCAGCGTGGCCGAAATGGAGCAGGCGGTGAACGCCGCCCAGCCGCTGGCGCCCGGCGCCGATGCGCAGCAGGCCTGGCAGGCCCTGTCGGCGGTGTTCGACCGCTCGCAGGGGCGCGACGTGCGTCAGCTCATCGCCGACAGCATGGACCGCGAGGCCGATGCCGTGGCGCGCGAGCGCGCGGCGGCCGATGCCTCCCTGGCCTGGATGCGCGGGTTCTGGCTGGCGATGGCCGCGACGCTCGCGGTGCTGGCGGTGGCGGCAGCGCTGCACTTCACGCGGGCGCTGCGCCGGCCGCTCGACCTGCTCAGCGCGGGTGCGCAGGCGTTGCGCCAGGGGCGGCTGCAGCACCGCATTCCGCTCGATGGCGCCGACGAGTTCTCGGCCGTGGCGCGCAGCGTCAACGGCATGGCGGCCGAGCTCGAGGTCCACAGGGCCCGCGAAGCCCAGCAGCGCCAGCTGCTCGAGGCACAGGTCGACGCCCGCACGGCCGAACTGCGCGAGGCACTGCAGGCCCTGAGCCAGGCGGACCTGCGCCGCCGGCAGCTCTTCGCCGACGTGAGCCACGAGCTGCGCACGCCCACCACGGCGATCCGTGGCGAGGCCGAGATCACGCTGCGGGGCGCCGACCGTGAGGCCCACGAGTACAAGTCCGCGCTGAGGCGCATCGTCGACACCTCGCGCCAGCTGGGGTCGGTGATCGACGACCTCCTGGCCATGGCGCGCACCGACATCGACGCGCTGTCGCTGGTCAAGCGCCCGCTCGACCTGGCCGAGACCGTGCGCGACGCGGTGATGCAGGCGACGGCCCTGGGCGCGGGCCGAGCGATCCGCCTGCAGGCCGAGGAACCGCTGTCCGAGCGCTGCAGCGTGTCGGGTGATGCCCAGCGGCTGCGCCAGCTGCTGCTGATCCTGCTCGACAACGCGGTGCGCTATTCGCCCGACGGCAGCACGGTGCGGCTCAGGCTGCTGCCGCCCACGGCCACGCGCCCGCACGGCATCGTCGAGGTGGAGGACGAGGGCATCGGCATCGCTCCGCACGAACTGAGTCAGGTCTTCGAGCGCCACTTCCGGGGCGACGCGGCGCGTCGCCAGCGGCCCGACGGCAGCGGCCTGGGCCTGGCCATCGCGCAGGCGCTCGCCCGTGCGCACGGCGGCCGGGTCGAGCTGAGCAGCCTCCCGGGGCAGGGCACCGTGGCCCGCCTGCTGCTGCCGGCGTGCCCGCCCGAAGCGGGCGCCGCGTCGGGAACGGAGATCGGCCCGTGAACGTCCTCATCGTCGAGGACGACGACCGCATCGCCGACTTCCTCTGCCGCGGGCTGCGTGCCGAGGGCTATCGGGTGCAGCGCGCCGCCGACGGCGTCACCGGGCTGGCTCAGGCCCAGGACGCGGCGCGCCAGGCACAGGCCGGTGGCGAGACCACGCTGCTGCTGCTGGACCTGATGCTGCCCGGCCTCAACGGGCTGGAGATCTGCCAGACCCTGCGCGCCGCCCAGGTGCCGTTGCCCATCCTGATGCTCACCGCCCAGGGTTCGCTGGAGGACCGCGTGGCCGGCCTGCGCCTGGGGGCCGACGA
>JAIYAG010000030.1 GCA_027489195.1 Burkholderiales bacterium
CGAGATCCCGGACGAGGAAGCCGAGAAGATCACCACCGTCCAGCAGGCCATCGATTACGTCAAGGCCCACCCCAAGGCCTGACGTCGACGCGCATGCAACCCGCGGGAGCGCCCTCCGAATGAGCCGTCGCAGAGTCGTCGTCACCGGCCTCGGGCTGATCAGTCCCGTGGGCAACGACGTCGCCACGGGCTGGTCCCGCCTGGTCGCCGGCCAGGGGGGCATCGGGCCCATCACGAAGTTCGATGCCTCCGCCTTCACGTCCCGCATCGCGGGCGAGGTCCGCGGGTTCCAGGTCTCGGACTGGATGCCCGCCAAGGAGGCGCGTCACTTCGACACGTTCATCCACTACGGCATCGCGGCCTCGGCCCAGGCGGTGCGGGATGCCGGCCTCACGGCCGACACGGTGGACCCGGAGCGCGTCGGCGTGATCGTGGGCTCGGGCATCGGCGGCCTGCCGATGATCGAGGAGAACCACGCCGAGTACACCAACCGCGGTCCGCGCCGGATCTCGCCGTTCTTCGTGCCGGGCTCGATCGTCAACATGGTCTCCGGCCAGGTGTCGATCATGCATGGCTTCCAGGGCCCGAACTACGCGGTCGTCTCGGCCTGCACCACCGGGCTGCATTCGATCGGCGACGCGGGTCGCCTGATCGAGTACGGCGACGCCGACGTGATGGTCTGCGGCGGCGCCGAGGCGACGGTCTCGCCGCTCGGCATCGGCGGCTTCTGCGCGGCGCGGGCGATGTCCACCCGCAACGACGATCCGGCGACCGCCAGCCGTCCCTGGGACAAGGACCGCGACGGCTTCGTGCTGGGCGAGGGGGCCGGCGTGCTGGTGCTCGAGGAGTACGAACACGCGAAGCGGCGTGGCGCGCGCATCTACGGCGAGCTGGCCGGATACGGCATGAGCGCGGATGCGCATCACATCACCGCGCCTGACCGCAACGGCCCGAAGCGGGGCATGCACGCGGCACTGCGCAACGCGGGGCTCAACCCGGACCAGATCCAGTACGTCAACGCACACGGCACGTCCACGCCGCTCGGCGACAAGAACGAGACCGAGGCGATCAAGCTCGCCTTCGGCGATCACGCCCACAAGCTGGTCGTCAATTCCACCAAGTCGATGACGGGGCACCTGCTCGGCGCGGCCGGTGGCATCGAGGCGGTCTTCACGGTGCTGGCCGTCCACCACCAGGTCTCGCCGCCGACGATCAACATCTTCGAGCAGGATCCGGAGTGTGATCTCGACTACTGCGCCAACCAGGCGCGCGAGATCCGGATCGATGCGGCGATCTCGAACTCCTTCGGCTTCGGCGGCACGAACGGCAGCCTGATCGTCAAGCGGCTGACTTGAGCGGACCCGCGCGATGGGCGTCGCCGTCGAGATCGAGGTGATGCCCTCGCGGGCGGCGGGCCGCTGGGCCGCGGCGGGCACGCTCGCCGGAGTGTCCGGCCTCCTGCTCGCCGCGATGCACGTGCTGTCGGGGCCGACGCTCCTGGTCGATGCCTCGTTCGATCGGCGTGCGGCGTTCGCCGCAGGCTGTGCGGCGCTGGCCGCGTGGGGCGGGCTGCTCGCGCTGCGCGATCTGCGCGGCGCCCTGCCGGCGCCGACGGGACTGGCGCTTCGGGTCAACGAAGACGGCGAGGCGGTGCTGCATGGTCCGGCTCCCACGCCAGCTCGGCCGATGGCCCTTCGCGCGACATGCACGTTGCCGGGCTTGACGCTGCTGGTCATGGCACCATATTCGGCGCAACCGTCCGTGTGGGGATGGTTCGCGCGTCCCACCGTGCTGCTGCTGGGACGCGATGTCGTACCGCAGGATGACTGGCGCCGGCTGCACGTGTGGCTGCGCTGGATCGAACGGGGCCGATCGGGCCCGTGATCGGACCCAATATGAAACGACGCCTCTCCGCCTGCCTGCTGGTGCTCGGCACCGCGCTCACCGCATTCGTCGCGCCCGGCGCCCACGCTCAGCCGGCGGCGGTCGAACGCGGTCTGCCCGACTTCGCCGACCTGGTCGAGCGCACCGGTCCGGCCGTGGTCAACATCCGCACCACCGAGCGGGCGCGCGCCAACACGCCGTCGGCCGGCCCGAGCGCCCCCGGTGCGCCGCAGATGCCCGAAGGCATGGACGAGAACGACCCGTTCTACGAGTTCTTCAGGCGCTTCTTCCCCCCGCGCCAGCAGCCGGGCCCCAATGCGCCGCGTGGCGGCCGGGGCGGCGAGGGCAACGAGGTGCCGCGGGGCGTCGGATCGGGCTTCATCATCTCGCCCGAGGGCTTCGTGCTGACCAACCATCACGTGGTCGAGGGCGCCGACGAGATCTACGTGACGCTGACCGACAAGCGCGAGCTCAAGGGCAAGCTGATCGGCTCGGACCGCCGGACCGACGTGGCGCTGGTCAAGATCGAGGGCGGTGCGCTGCCTGCGATTATTATCGGCTTTCCCCAGCGCCTGCGGGTCGGCGAGTGGGTGGTGGCGATCGGCTCGCCGTTCGGCCTCGAGAACACGGTCACCGCGGGCATCGTGTCCGCCAAGGGCCGCGACACCGGCGACTACCTGCCGTTCATCCAGACCGACGTCGCGGTGAATCCGGGCAACTCGGGCGGCCCGCTGCTGAACATGCGCGGCGAGGTCATCGGCATCAACTCCCAGATCTACAGCCGCACCGGCGGATTCATGGGCATCTCCTTCGCGATCCCGATCGACGAGGCGATGCGGGTCGCCGAGCAGATCCGCACCACCGGCCGCGTGACGCGGGGCCGCATCGGCGTGGGCATCGCCGAGGTCACCAAGGATGTCGCCGAGCCGCTGGGGCTGCCGCGGGCCGCGGGCGCGCTGGTGCGCAACGTCGAGGCGGGCGGACCGGCCGAGAAGGGCGGCATCGAGGTCGGGGACATCATCCTGAAGTTCGACGGCAAGCCGATCGAGAAGTCGACCGACCTGCCGCGCCTGGTCGGCAACACGAAGCCCGGCTCGAAGGTGCCGGTCGGCGTCTGGCGCAAGGGGGCCAACCGCGAACTGTCGATCACCGTGGCCGAGATGCAGCCCGAGCAGACCGCCCGGACGGGTGGGGGCAACCGGCCGCAGCAGACGCCGGGCGGCAGCGCGCAGGCGAGCAACGGGCTCGGGCTGGTGGTCGCCGACATCCCCGAAGACCGCCGCAACGCACTGCGGATCAAGGGCGGCGTGCTGGTCGAGGCGGTCGAGGGCGCGGGCGCCCGGGCCGGCCTGCGTCCGGGCGACGTGATCCTGTCGCTGAACAACCAGGACGTGACGGGGGCCAAGGCCTTCAACGACGCGGTCGCCAAGCTCGACCGCAGCAAGACCCACATCCTGCTCGTGCGGCGAGGCGAGAGCGCGCAGTTCATCCCGGTCCGGCCGGTCGGCCAGAACGGCCAGTAGGTCCGTGGCCGGGGCCTCGGTCGGGCGCCCGCCGCGGGGGCGACCGACCGCCTCCCCGGGGCGCCGCCGACCGCCGGCCTCACCCGCCCCGGGGGCGGTCACCGGGCGGGCGCGGCCGATCGGCTAGAATGGCAGGCTGTTTCCGGCAGGACAGGGCGCGAGTGCCCGACGTTCCGGCGGCGAGCCGGTCCGTGTCCGGCGTCAAGGGGCGCGCAACGCGCCATCGTGCACCGTGCAGAACATCCGCAACTTCTCGATCATCGCGCACATCGACCACGGCAAGTCCACGCTCGCCGACCGTCTGATCCAGCGCTGCGGCGGCCTGAGCGACCGCGAGATGGAGGCACAGGTGCTCGACTCGATGGACCTCGAGCGCGAGCGCGGGATCACCATCAAGGCGCAGACCGCCGCACTGACCTACACCGCCCGCGACGGCCAG
>JAIYAG010000102.1 GCA_027489195.1 Burkholderiales bacterium
CGCGGCTCGGCTCGGCTCGGCTCGGCTCGTCTCGGCTCGTCTCGGCTTGCATCGGTACGCCTTGGCGCAACTCGGGTACGGCTTAGCTTGGCCCGGCTCCGTTCGATCGCTTCCCGGGGGGACAGAGCCTGCGGACCACGACACCCGCACCCTTGCCGCGAGCCGTCCGGCTCGACAGAGGCCCCAAACCCGTTTCCTGAGCCATGGCCGACACGGCACTACGGGGGTCCACCGGGAACCACCTGACGCCCCACGCATACCCGATGTGCTTGGAGCAGCGGCGCTCCCGGGATGTTCCACGTGAAACATCAGGGCATCTGCAAGGCGGCGGGTCGGCCCGCTCCTGGAGGTCGTCCTTAGCCGGCCTCCGATACGTCCGGACCTGCGCGCAGCAGTCGGACGTCCGCCACACCGTCTGCCAGCACACCCACTTGCCTCGCCCGAAGCAACGGGTCCACGGCGACCCGGACCTGCCCCATCGGCCTATTTTCCGAGCCCCTGAAGTGCCCTCGGACCGCCTACCTCGGCTTTGGCGTAACGGCTCGCCCGTACTCCACGAGCGTCGGCCTAGCCTGCGACGACTTCTCTTGCCGCCCGCGATGTTCCACGTGAAACATCACGCGCATCCGCGATCACCATCTCGGCGCCACGCTCCGCGATCATCAAGGTCGGAGAGTTCGTGTTGCCCGACGTGATCGTCGGCATGACCGAAGCGTCGATCACCCTGAGCCCGTCCACGCCGCGGACACGAAGCCGATCATCCAGCACCGCCATCGAATCCGACGCCGGACCCATCTTCGCAGTGCCCACCGGATGGAAGATGGTGGTCCCGATGCTCCCGGCAGCCTGGATCAGTTCTTCTTCGGTCTGATACTCGGTCCCTGGCTTGAACTCCTGGGGCTTGTACTTCGCCAACGCCTGTTGCGCAACGATTCGCCGGGTAACCCGGATCGCGTTGGCGGCCACCGCCCGGTCATACGGGTCACTCAGGTAGTTCGGCCGGATGATCGGCGCCTCGCGCCAGTCGGCGCTCCCCACGTGCACCGTGCCGCGCGACGCAGGACGGAGTTGGCACACCGACGCCGTAAAGGCCGGAAACGGATGCAGGGGCTCTCCGAAACGCTCCAGCGACAGCGGCTGGACGTGGTACTCGAGGTCTGGCGAGGCGACGGACGGATCGCTGCGCGTGAACGCACCGAGCTGGCTCGGCGACATGGTCAGCGGGCCGCGCCGCCAGAGGCCGTACTGCACCCCCATCCACGCCTTGCCCAGCAGACTGTTGGCCTGCCGGTTCAGCGTGACCACCCCGGACACCTTGTAGGCGAGCCGCAACTGCAGGTGATCCTGCAGGTTGCCGCCGACGCCCGGGGCGTCGTGGACGACCGGAATGCCGAGCGACTGCAGGTGCGCGGCCGGCCCGATGCCGGAGTGCTCGAGGATGGACACCGACCCGATGGCGCCAGCCGACAGGATCACCTCGGCACGGGCCCGTACGAACTGCGGCTCACCGCCCTGCCCGACCGGCCCACGCACGACGTCGACTCCGATGACCCGCTTGCCCTCGAACCGCAGCCGGGCGACATGCGCCTCGGTCCAGACCGTCAGGTTGGGGCGCGCCATCACCGGCCGCAGGAAGGCCTTCGACGCATTCCAGCGCACCCCGCGCTTCTGGTTCACCTCAAAGTAGCCGCAGCCGTTGTTGTCGCCGCGGTTGAAGTCGTCCGTCGGCGGAATGCCGGCCTCCTCGGCCGCTCGCCTGAAGGCATCGAGAATCTCCCAGGACACCCGCGGCCGCTCGACGCGCCACTCGCCGCCATGACCGTGCAGCGGATCGGTGCCGCCCTCGTCCAGGCCCTGGTAGTCCTCGTGCTTCTTGAAGTACGGCAGGACGTCGTCCCAGTCCCAGCCCGGATTCCCGGCCTCGACCCAGCTGCGGTAGTCGCCACGCTGGCCGCGCATGTAGATCATCCCGTTGATCGACGAGCACCCGCCCAGGGTCCGGCCACGCGGATAGATGAGCGCCCGGCCGTTGAGACCGGCCTCGGCCTGGGTGCGGAAGCGCCAGTCGGTGCGCGGGTTGTCGATGCAGTACAGGTACCCCACGGGCACGTGGATCCAGATCCAGTCGTCCTTGCCGCCGGCCTCCAGCAGCAGCACACGCTTGGAGGGGTCGGCCGACAGCCGATTCGCCAGCAGGCAACCCGCGGTGCCGGCGCCCACGATCACGTAATCGAACTCGGCCGCGGCCGCTCCGGTCTCCTTGCCCATCGCCTCGTCTCCTCGTGCAGACCGCCTCCGGGCGGCCCGACCACTCAATGCATCAGGATCACTTGCCGGATCGACTCGCCGCGCGCCAGACGATCGAGCGCGGGATTGATGTCCTCGAGCCGGATGCGCTCGCTCAGCAGCCGATCGACCGGAAGCCGACCGGCCCGGAACATCGCGACGAAGCGCGGCACGTCACGGCTCGGCACACACGACCCGATATAGCTGCCCTTCAGCGTGCGCTCCTCGGCGATCAGCGAGACCGCCTGCAGCGGCCAGGTGGCTGCCGGATTGGGCAGGCCCGCGGTCACGGTGGTGCCGCCGCGCCGGGTGATCCGGTAGGCGAGCTCCAGCGCGGGCACGACGCCGGCCATCTCGAACGCGTAGTCGACGCCCCCACCGGTGGCCGCCTTCACCTTGGCGATGACGTCCGGATCGCGGGCATCGAAGGTCGCGGTGGCGCCGAGCTGCTTCGCCAGCTCGAGCTTGGCAGGCAGCATGTCGACGGCGACCACATCCCGTGCGCCGGACGCGACCGCCGCCAGCAGCGACGAGAAGCCGACGCCGCCCAGGCCGACGACCGCGGTCCGGGCTCCTGCCTCGATCTTCGCGGTGTTGAACACTGCACCGGCCCCGGTCAGGACCGCACAGCCGAACAGCGCCGCCTGCTCCCAAGGCAGGTCCCGGTCGATGGGCACGACCGAGCGCCGCGAGACGGTCGCGTACTCGGCGAAGGCCGCGCAGCCGAGGTGGTGGTTCAGCGTGCCGCCCGACGGCAGCGACAGGCGCTTGTAGCCGCCGAGCAGCGAGCCGGTGCCGTTGGACTCGCCCCCGGGGCCGCACAGCGCGGGACGGCCGACGGCACAGTCCGGACAGGCCCCGCAGGCGGGCCGGAAGATCAGCACGACGTGATCACCCACTTTCACGTCGAGCACGCCAGCGCCGACCTCGAGCACTTCCGCAGCGGCCTCGTGACCGGGCACGATCGGCACCGGCCACGGCCGATCGCCATTGATGGCGGACAGGTCGGAGTGGCACAGGCCGGCTGCATGGATCTTCACCCGCAGCTCGCCCGGGCCGGGGTCGGCCAGTTCCACCTCTTCGATCGACAGCGGCCTGCTCTCGGCATACGGGGCCGGCAGCCCGATCTGGCGCAGCACTGCGGCGCGCATCTTCATCGTCACGTCTCCTCGTTCCTCGGTCGCGGCCCGACGCCGGTCCGTCGCATCACAGCCCGGCCAGGCACAGGTACTTGATCTCCATGTACTCGTCGATGCCGTACTTCGAGCCTTCGCGTCCCAGCCCCGACTGCTTGACCCCGCCGAAGGGCGCCACCTCGTTCGACAGCAGCCCGGAGTTCGCGCAGACCATGCCGGACTCGAGCGCCTCGGCCACGCGGAACACCCGGCCGATGTCGCGCGAGTAGAAATACGCGGCCAGACCGAACTCGGTGTCGTTGGCCATCGCGATCGCCTCGGCCTCGGTCTCGAAGCGGAACAGCGGCGCAACGGGCCCGAAGGTCTCCTCGCGCGCGACCTTCATCTCGGACGTCACGCCGGTCAGCACTGTGGGCTCGAAGAACAGCCCGCCGAGCGCATGGCGCCTGCCGCCGAGGACGACCTTCGCGCCACGGGCGGTGGCGTCGGCAATGTGCTCCTCGACCTTCGCGACGGCGGACGGCTCGATCAGCGGGCCGATGCTCACGCCCGGCTCGGTGCCGGCGCCGACCTTGAACTGCCCGACCTTCGCGGCGAGCTTCGCGGCGAACGCGTCGTAGACGCCGGCCTGCACGTAGAAGCGGTTCGCGCAGACGCAGGTCTGGCCGGCGTTGCGGTACTTCGAGGCGAGCGCGCCCTCGACCGCGGCGTCGATGTCGGCATCGTCGAACACGATGAAGGGCGCGTTGCCGCCGAGCTCGAGCGACAGCTTCTTGACCGTGTCGGCGGACTGGCGCAGCAGGATGCGGCCGACCTCGGTGGAGCCGGTGAACGACACCTTGCGCACGGTCGGGTTGGTGCACAGCTCGAGGCCGATCGCCGGGGCCTGCGCCGCATCGGCGGTCACCACGTTGAAGACGCCCGGCGGCACGCCGGCGCGGTGCGCGAGCTCGGCGAGCGCGAGCGCCGACAGCGGCGTCGCCTCGGCGGGCTTGGCGACGATGGTGCAGCCGGCCGCGAGCGCGGGGCCCACCTTGCGGGTGATCATCGCGATCGGGAAGTTCCACGGCGTGATCGCGGCGCACACGCCGATCGGCTGCTTGATGACCAGCAGGCGGCGGTCGGGCGCGACGGTCGGGATCACGTCGCCGTACGCGCGCTTGCCCTCCTCGGCGAACCACTCGAGAAAGCTCGCGCCATAGGCCACCTCGCCGCGCGCCTCGCCGAGCGGCTTGCCCTGCTCGGTGGTCATCAGCAGCGCGAGGTCTTCGGTGTGCGCGAGGATCAGCTCGAACCAGCGGCGCAGCACGGCGCCCCGCTCCTTCGCGGTCTTCGCGCGCCAGGCGGGCAGCGCCCGCGCGGCGGCGTCGATCGCGCGCCGCGTCTCGGCCACGCCCATGTCGGCGACCTCGACGATCTTCGCGCCGTTCGCCGGGTCGGTCACCGCGAACACGGCCCCCGAGTCGGCAGCGACCCACTGACCGTCGATGTACCCCTGGCACTTGAGCAGGGTCATGTCCTTGAGCTGCATCGTCATGTCGTCCGTTCCTCGGGGCGGCTCAGCCGCCCGACACCAGCTTCAGTCCCAGCACGCCCGCGACGATCAGCACGATGCACGCGAGCCGCGCCACCGTCGCCGCCTCGCCGAGCAGCGCCATCCCCAGCAGCGCGGTCCCGGCCGCGCCGATCCCGACCCATACCGCGTACGCGGTGCCCGCAGGCAGCACGCGCATCGCGAGCGACAGCAGCCAGAAGCTGGCGGCCGCGGCGACCACGACGATCACCGACGGCACGGGCCGGGTGAAGCCGTCGCTGTACTTCAGACCCAGCGCCCAGACGATCTCGAGCACGCCGGCGATCAGGAGCAGCACCCAGGCGGTGCCCGGCGACGGGGTCATGTGCGCGCTCCGCCGAGCCCGCCGACCGCCCGGTCGAACTCGTCCGCGAGCCGCGCCACCAGCGACGCGGCGGGCATCGGCCGGGCGAGCGCCGCGGCCTGCCCGGCCCACAGCGACATCGCCTCGATGTCGCCCGCACGCGTCGCGGCCGCCCGCAGCTCGGCGGTCAGCGCGTTCTGCACCGGATAGACCGGCACCGTGTGCTCGTCGGCCCGCATCGCTTCCATGAACCCGTTGACCAGGCCGCGCGCGGGCCGGCCCGAGAAGACCCGGGTGAGCCGCGTGCCGCGGGTGTCCGCCCCGGCGAGCGCTGCCTTCCAGTTCGGATGCGCGCCCGACTCGTCGCAGGCGAGGAACGCGGTGCCGAGCTGCACGCCCTGCGCCCCGAGCGCGAAGGCCGCGGCCACGCCGCGCCCGTCCATGATCCCGCCGGCGGCGATCACCGGCAGGTCGATCGCATCGACCAGCCGCGGCACCAGCGCCATCGTGCCGATCGCGCCCTCCTCGAAGCCGCCGACGAAGGTGCCGCGGTGCCCGCCCGCCTCGGCGCCCTGCGCGACGATCGCGTCGGCACCGGCCTCGACCCAGGCACGCGCCTCGGCGACGTTGGTGGCGCCGCCGACGATCCGGCATCCGGCGCGTCGCAGCGCGGCGAGACGCTCGCGCGACGGGATCCCGAAGTGGAAGCTCGCGACCGCGGGCGCGGCCTCGATCACCGCGTCGAGCTGTGCGGCGAAGGACTCGCAGACCCGCGCGGGCGGCTGCTGCGCGGGCAGCCCCGCACGCGCCCGCCACGAGGCCAGGCGCGCGATGGCCTCGGCCTCGCCGTCGCGCGCGAAGCGCTCCGGCTCGTCGAGCACGAACAGGTTGATCGCGAACGGCCGGCGCGTGAGCGCGCGGATGGCAGCGACCTCGGCACGGATGCGCTCGGGCGAGAGCACCGCCGCGCCGAGCGAGCCGAGCACACCCGCCTCGCAGGAGGCCGCGACCAGCGCCGGCGTCGTGATGCCGCCGGCCATCGGCGCCTGCACGATCGGCCAGTCGAGTCCGAACAGCGGGGCGACACCGCGCCCCTTCAGCAAGCCCGTGGTCGTCATCGCCATGCCTCCCGTGTCGACCGTGCGCCCGCGCGCATCACTTCATCGTCGGCATCACGAACTCGGCGCCTGCGCGGATGCCCGCGGGCCAGCGCTGCGTCACCGCCTTGTAGCGGGTGTAGAAGCGCACGCCCTCGGGCCCGTGCATGTGGTGGTCGCCGAACAGCGAGTTCTTCCAGCCACCGAACGAGTGGAAGGCCATCGGCACCGGGATCGGCACGTTGATGCCGACCATGCCGATCTGCACGCGGTTGGCGAACTCGCGTGCGGCGTCGCCGTCGCGCGTGAAGATGCAGCAGCCGTTGCCGAACTCGTGGCCGTTGACCATCGCGAGCGCCTCCTCGAAGGACTTCACGCGGCTCACGCCCAGCACCGGCCCGAAGATCTCCTCCTGGTAGATCTTCATCGACGGCTGCACGCCGTCGAACAGGCAGCCGCCCAGGAAGAAGCCGTTCTCGCGGCCCGGCACCTTCAGCCCGCGGCCGTCGACCACCAGCTTCGCGCCCTCGGCCACGCCGGTGTCGACGTAGCCCTTGACCTTCTCGAAGTGCTGCTTCGTGACCAGCGGCCCCATCTCGGCGGTCTTGTCCATGCCGTCGGCGACCTTGATCTTGCGCACGCGCTCGGCCAGGTGCGCGACCAGCCGGTCGGCCGTGTCCTCGCCGACCGCGACCGCGACCGACACCGCCATGCAGCGCTCGCCGGCAGAGCCGTAGGCCGCGCCGATCAGCGCGTCGACCGCCTGGTCCATGTCGGCGTCGGGCATCACCACCAGATGGTTCTTGGCGCCGCCGAGCGCCTGCACGCGCTTGCCGTGGCGCGACGCGGTCTCGTGGATGTACTTCGCGATCGGGGTGGATCCGACGAAGCTGACCGCCGCGATCGACGGGTGCGCGAGCAGCGCATCGACGGCTTCCTTGTCGCCGTTGACGACGGTGAACACGCCATCGGGCAGGCCCGCGTCCTTCAGCAGCTTCGCGATGAACAGCGCCGCCGACGGATCGCGCTCGGAGGGCTTGAGCACGAACGCGTTGCCGCAGGCCAGGGCCACCGGGAACATCCACATCGGGACCATCGCCGGGAAATTGAACGGTGTGATTCCCGCGCAGACGCCCAGGGGTTCCGCGCTGCTCACGCCGTCGATGGTGGATGCGATTTGCGCAAGCGATTCCCCTTTCCCGATGTGCGCAATTCCGCAGGCAAAATCGACCACGTCGATTCCACGGCGCAGGTCTCCCTGCGCCTCGGAAAGCGTCTTGCCGTTTTCGCGTGTGATGAGTTGAGAGATCGGATCGAAGTTCGCTTCGAGAAGTGCCTTGTAGCGGAATAAAACCGCGGCCCGCTGATACACCGGAGTTTCCTTCCACGTCGAAAAAGCGAGCAGCGCAGCCTTCACCGCAGCGTCCACATCCGCGGCCCGCGAAAGCGGGGTTCGCGCGATCACCTCCCCCCGTGAGGGATTGAAAACCGGGACGGTTGCCTCGCCGCTTGAGGCGACAAATTTGCCGCCGATGAAATTTGATACGAGTGTGTTCATCGTTGATATCGAGGTTAGAATGCACCCTCCCGCTCGTCGTAATGAGTCGGTTTGTTGTGCAGCGGCATTCCGCGTTGCAACCAATCCGCGTTCCAACGGATCATCGTGTCTAAATCAACCAGAGGATTGC
>JAIYAG010000352.1 GCA_027489195.1 Burkholderiales bacterium
AGGGCATGAAGATCGGCGGCACCCGCCGTCTGGTGATCCCCGCCGAGCTCGGCTATGGTGCCCGCGGCGCCGGCGGCGTCATCCCCCCGAACGCCACCCTGCTCTTCGAAGTCGACCTGCTGGGCGTCTGATCCGTACGGCCGGTGTCTGATCCGGAGCGCCGGCCGGACGGCCGGCGAGGGGCACCGCGGACCCGGTTGCTAGAATCGGGGTTTTAGTCCGACGTCCGATGACCGCAGCGACCCCGCCCGCCTCCGCTCCGAGCGCCCCGCCCTCCCGCACGGACCCGTCCCGCGACGCCGATGCGGGCCGCGCCAGCCACTTCATCCGGCAGGCCGTCGACGCCGACCTCGAGGCCGGCCAGTACGCGCGCCGGACCTGGTCGGGACGACCGGGCCCGGCCGCGCTGCAGGTCGGCGCGCCGCTCGACCTGGCGCCGATCCGCACCCGCTTCCCGCCCGAGCCGAACGGCTACCTGCACATCGGGCACGCCAAGTCGATCTGCCTGAACTTCGGCATGGCGCTCGACTACGCCGGCCGCTGCCACATGCGGTTCGACGACACCAACCCGGTCAAGGAAGACCAGGAGTACGTCGACGGCATCCTCGACACGGTGCGCTGGCTCGGCTTCGAGTGGGACACCGGCGGCGAGAACGACCTGTTCTTCGCCAGCGACTACTTCGGCTGGTTCTACGAGATCGCCGAGCATCTGGTCCGCGCCGGCCACGCCTACGTCGACTCGCAGCCGGCCGACGAGATGCGCACGCGCCGCGGCACGCTGACCGAACCCGGGACCGATTCCCCGTTCCGCGGCCGCAGCCCCGACGAGAGCCTGGCGCTGCTGCGCGAGATGCGCGCCGGCACGCAGGCCGAGGGCACGCACGTGCTGCGCGCGAAGATCGACATGGCCTCGCCCAACGTCACGATGCGCGACCCGGTGCTCTACCGCATCCGCTTCGCGCACCACCACCGGACCGGCGACGCCTGGTGCATCTACCCGATGTACGACTTCGCGCATCCGCTGTCCGACGCGCTCGAGAACGTCACCCACTCGCTGTGCACGCTCGAGTTCGAGGATCACCGGCCGCTGTACGACTGGCTGCTCGAGCGCGCGGCCGAGGGCGGCTTCTTCCAGCGACCGCTGCCCCGGCAGATCGAGTTCGCACGGCTCAACATGACCTATACCGTCACCAGCAAGCGCAAGCTGCAGGAGCTGGTGCAGTCCGGTGCCGTCGACGGCTGGGACGATCCGCGGATGCCGACGATCGTGGCCCTGCGGCGACGCGGCTACACGCCCGAGTCGATCCGCCTGTTCGCCGAGCGCATCGGCGTGTCCAAGGCCCATCAGTGGGTCGACCCGTCCGTGCTCGAGCAGGCGCTGCGCGACGACCTCGACGCGAAGGCGGCCCGGGCGTTCGCGGTGCTCGATCCGCTGCGGCTCGAGCTGGTGAACTTCCCCGAGACGCTCGAGGAGCCCTGCACCGCCCCCGTCCATCCGCACCATCCGGACCGCGGGCTGAGGCACTTCCCGCTGACCCGCGAGCTCTGGATCGAGCGCGAGGACTTCCAGGCACAGCCGCCCAAGGGGTTCTTCCGGCTGTTCCCCGGCAACAAGGTGCGTCTCAAGCACGGCTTCGTCATCGAGTGCACCGGCTTCGAGGCCGACGCCGACGGCCGGGTCACCAAGGTGCTGGCGAACTACCTGCCCGACTCGAAGTCCGGCACGCCGGGCGCCGACGGCTACAAGGTCAAGGGCAACATCCACTGGGTCTCGGCCCGCCACGGCGTGCCCGCCGAGGTCCGGATGTACGAGCGCCTGTTTCTCGAGGCCCACCCCGATGCGGGCGGACGCGACTACCGCGAGTCGATCAACCCGCAGGCCAAGCGCATCGTGCGGGCGATCCTCGAGCCGGGCCTGGCGAACGCCGGCGCCGATGCGCGCTTCCAGTTCGAGCGGCACGGCTACTTCGTGGCCGACCGGACCGACCATCGCCCCGAGGCGCCGGTCTTCAACCTGTCGGTGACCTTGAAGGACTCGTGGGGCACCAGGAAGTGAACGCGCGCGGCCGGCGTTAGGCGTCGGCCGGCGGCGGCCCCCCCGGCCTGTCACACCGGCGGCGCGTCCGATGTCCAAGGAAGGAGCGCACGGGCAGTCCGGTCCGTGCCGACGCTCCGAGAGGCCTTCCATGGATCGCTCCCCCCCTGCCCTGCTCGCCGCCCTGGCGCTCGCCGCGGCGCCGTTCGCCGCGCTGCCGACCGCATCCGCCGCACAGCCTGCCGACGCCGTCGTCGTGATCGTCCGGGTGCCCACCCCGTGGTACGCGCCGAAGCGGCTCGTCGTCTCGCGGATGCGCGACACGATCCCCGACTACGAGCGACTTCCCGGCCTGCTCTACAAGGCCTACTCGTTCGAGCGCACCAGCGGCGACTTCGGCGGCCTGTACCACTGGCGCAGCCGCGAGGCGGCACTCGCCTGGTTCTCGCCCGCGTGGTTCGAGCGGGTGCGCACCGAACGCGGCGTGGAGGGCTCGGTGCGCCTGTTCGATGCGCCAGTGGCGGTGGACAACCGCGTCGGCGGGCGCGCCGACGTGACCGAGACCGCGGCGGTCGGCACGCTGGTCGAGATACCGGTTCCCGCGGGGGTGAGCCGCGCGCAGCTGGTCGATGCCTTCGAGAAGGCCCTGCCGACCTACCGCTCGGTGCCCGGCCTGCTGCGCAAGCAGTTCACGCTGTCGGACCAGGGCACCTTCGGCGGCGTCTACCTCTGGAAGGACGAGGCCAGCGCGCGGGCGTGGTTCGATGCCGCCTGGCAGGCACGCGTGCGCCAGACCTACGGCCGGGATGCGAAGATCGAGTGGTTCGACACGCCGATCCTGCTGCCGGTCGCCGACCGGATGCCCGCCACCGCCGCCACCCGGCTGACCGCGCCATGAAGATCGCCGACCCCGGCCCCGACACCCTGCACGCGGCCACCTGCGGCGACCTCGCGGCGCTCGACCGCGTGCTCGCCGCGATCCAGCCCGGGGTCTTCAATCTCGCGCTGCGCATGCTCGGCCACCGCGACGACGCCGCCGATGCGAGCCAGGAGATCCTGCTGAAGGTCGTCACGCACCTGGCGGGCTTTCGCGGCGAGGCCGCGTTTCCCACCTGGGTGTTCCGCATCGCACGCAACCACCTGCTCACCGCGTCGATGCGCAGCCGCGAATCGCCCGAGGTGTCGCTCGAGGCGATCGGCGAGCGGCTGCGCCAGGGGCTCGAACTGGGCGCGACGCTCGGCGAGCCTGCGGGCTCGGCCCGCTCGCTCACGCCCGAGGACAAGCTCGAGGCGCGGCAGGTCGCTCTCGGCTGCACCCAGACGATGCTGCTCGCGCTCGATCGCGAGCAGCGCCTGGTCTACGTGCTCGACGTGGTGTTCGGGCTCTCCTCGGCCGAGGCGGCGCAGGTGCTCGAGATCTCGCCCGAGGCCTACCGGCAGCGCCTGTCGCGGGCGCGGGCGCGGCTCGACGGGTTCGTCGGCTCGACCTGTGGGTGGGCGAACCGGGACGCGCCCTGCTCCTGCGAGCGGCAGCTGCCCGCGGTCCGCCACCTGAAGACGGCCGGGGGCGCGCCGCGCGCCGCGCCGATCGCGATCGTGCCCGCGGAGCTCGAGGACGCCGGGCGACAGTTCGACGCGCTGCTGCGGCTCGGCGATGCGGCCGCGGTGTTCCGGGCCCATCCGGACTACCGCGTGCCGGCATCGCAGCGCGGCGCCATCCGCGCCGTGCTGCGCGCCGAGGGCATGCTCGGCGACGACAGGCCGCTGCATTGAGCGCGCCCGCCCCTGCGGCCGCCGAGCCGCTCGTGTTCCACGCACCCGACGGCACGCCGCTCGCCGGCATCGCGTACGCAGCGACCGGCGCGGCGCGCACGCCGGTGCTGATCGCGGGCGCGCTCGGCGTGCCCCAACGCTTCTACGGCGCGTTCGCGCGGTGGCTGGCCGCCCGCGGCCATCCGACGATGAGCTTCGATCCGCGCGGCATCGGCGCCTCGCGCGGCCCGGTGCACCGTCGGTCGCTGCGTGGCCTCGAGGCCGACATGCTGACCTGGGCGCGCGAGGATTTCGCCGCTGCGATCGACGTCCTCGCCACCGCACACGGGGGCGGGCCGGTCGCGGTCCTCGGCCACAGCCTGGGCCTGCATCATGCGGCGATGACCGGCGCGGCCGCACAGGCGCGGATCGCCCGCGTGGTCGGCGTGGCCAGTGGCGCGGGGTACTGGCGCGACTGGGCGCCGCGCTCGCGGCGGCTGGCGCCGCTGATGCTGCACGTCGCCGGGCCGATCGCCACGCCGCTGTTCGGCTACTTTCCGGGCCGACGGCTCGGCATGGTCGGGGACCTGCCGGCCGGCGTGATGCGGCAGTGGTCCCGCTGGTGCCGCCACCCCCGGTTCGCGTGGGGCGCGGAGCCCGCCCTGGTGCGGCCCGCGCTCGACGCCGCCCGCTTTCCGATCGTCGCGTTCAGCTTCACGGACGACGAGGCGATGACCGAGGCCTGCACGCGCACGCTGCTGGCCGCCATCCCCCACGCGCCGTCCGTGCTCGAACGCGTCCGGCCCGACGAGGTCGGAATGAGCACGATCGGACATCTCGGTGCGTTCCGTCCCGAGGCGGCCGAACGGCTGTGGCCGCGCCTGGCCCGGCACCTCGATGCCGCAGGGGCGCAGCGCGCCTAGACGTCGTCCGCCACGTACGGGTTCGACGCCCGCTCGTCGCCGAAGGTCGACATCGGTCCGTGCCCCGGCACGAAGGCGACGTCGTCGCCCATCGGCCAGAGCTTCTCGCGGATCGAGCGGATCAGCTGCGCGTGGTTGCCGCGGGGGAAGTCGGTGCGCCCGATCGAGCCCTGGAACAGCACGTCTCCGACGATCGCGAGTCGGCTCTCGGGGTGATGGAACACGACGTGGCCGGGCGTGTGCCCGGGGCAGTGCGCGACCTGCAGCGCGACGTCGCCGAAGCGCACGGTGTCGCCATCGACCAGCCAGCGGTCGGACTCGAAGGCATCGAGCTGCGGAAAGCCGAACATCTTGCCCTGGCCGGGCAGCTGGTCGATCCAGAACTTGTCGTCGAGGTGCGGGCCCTCGATGCTGACGCCGTGCCGCGTCGCGTACTCGGCGGCCTGGCCGCAGTGGTCGATGTGGCCATGGGTCAGCAGCACCTTCTCGAGCGTCGCACCGGTGGCGGCGAGCGCGGCATCGATGCGATCGAGGTCGCCGCCCGGATCGATGACGACCGCGCGCTGCGTCGCCTCGTCGACGAGGATCGAGCAGTTCTGCTGGAACGGCGTGACCGGGACGATCGTCAGCTTCATCGGGGCCTCAGCGGGATTCGGTGGGCCGCTGCACCCAGGCATGCGCGAGCAGCGCCTTCATCGGCACGATCGACAGCGCGGATTCGTGGGTCGCCTCGAGCACCACCGGGGGCGCCGCGCCTGCCTCGTAGGCCTCGAGCCAGCGGGCCGCGCACAGGCACCAGCGGTCGCCGGCCGCCAGGCCCTTGAAGCGGTACTCGGGTCGCGGCGTGCTCAGGTCGTTGGCGCGCCGCTGGCTGAACTCGAGGAACGCCGTCGTGACGCGCGCGCAGACGGTGTGGCTGCCGTGATCGTCGGGGCCGGTGCTGCAGCAGCCGTCACGGAAGAAGCCCGTCAGGGGGTCGTACGAGCAGGCCTGCAGCGGCCCGCCGAGCACGTTGCGGCCAGGACGGCCGACCGGTTCGGTCATGGGAAACGGACTCCTCGAGATCGCCGGTCCGAACCGGCCTCAGCCGTCCCGATCGATCACCTGATCGAGCACGCGGCGTCCGGCATCCTCGATGCGGAGCCGCACCGGCAGCATCTCGAAATCGTACCCCAACCACAGGTCGATCCTGGGGTCGTCCGTTCCGGGCCGCACGGGTCGTGCGAGGTGCAGGGCATGGATCGGACCGCCGGGCGCCATCAGCACGTCGGCGCCGACGACCACGAAACGCTCGCTCCGGACCTCCCGCATCGTCGCCACCGGCAGCTCGAACGCGAGGCCGGCGACGAAGCGCGCGGGCTCGGCCCGCACCAGCAGGCCGATCTGGTAGAAGACGCTCAGCCGGTCCTGGGTGCCCGCGGGCAACGGCACCGGCTCGCGGCCACCCGGCAGCAGGCGCCTGCCGTCGGGGTCGAAGTCGACGGCCCGTTCCGCGCGCTTGCCGCGCGTCTCGGCATAGCGCACCGGCTGCAGCCCGCCCGGCCCCAGGCGACCCGCGCTCGACTGCGTGAGCGTGCCGGAGTAGACGAGCGACAGCAGGCCCTCGGCCTCGCCATCGGTGCGCAGTTCGTAGCGCTCGCCGTCGTGGCTCAGTCGGTATTCGAGGCGCGCCACCGAGCGCCCCTCGGAGAACTCGCCCCAGTAGACCTTGAAGCGCTGGCGGCGCGAACCGGGCAGCGCGGGAAGCGGCACGGCGGGCTCGACGGCTGGCGGCGGCGCGGGCGCTTCGGCGACGGTCGGGGCAGGCGGCTCGGGCGCGGCCGCCGGCGGATCCTCGACCGCAGCGGGCGGATCGGCCGGCGGGGCGGCCGCCTGGGCGAGCGGCATCGGCTCGGGGGGCGCCTCGGCCGACCCGGAGGGCGTGTCCGCGGGCGGCCTCGGTGCCGGCACACGGGGCTGCGGGTTCGGGGCCGCCGCGCGACGCGGCGGCTTGGGCACCGGAGCCGGCGCCAGGGCCGGGGCGGCCGCCGGTGTGGGCGGCGCGGGCGGCGCCAGCAGCGCGACCTCGACCGTCCTGCCGGCGTCGGCCGGGCGCGGCGCCGCCGTCCCGAGCCGACCCGCCATGCCCGCGCCCACGAGCGCGTGCAGCGCGACCGACGCGGCGAGCAGCGCGACGGTCGCGCCCGCAGCACGCGTGCGCTCGGCGATTCGGGTCATCGGATCATCCTAACGCACGGCTCCGGCCCCTTGCCGCCCCTCGATCGGAAGTGTTGCCGACCTTTACACCGGCCTTCGGCGTCATGGCCGACGCCGCACGGCCTTGCCTTGCAGATCAGGCACTTGGCGAGTCGCCGCGCCCCCGGCACGCGAATTGCTCCCCGTGCCCCGTCATGAGATTCTCGATCGAACGGCTGTGGAGGGTGGTACCGGTTCCGGTGATCGTGCTGGACCGGATGCCGGGGCGCCTCGTCGGTCTGAGCATGGGCCTGTTCGTGGTCCTGCGGGCCGATTACGCGCGCGACCGCCCGACCATGGTCCACGAGCTCGAGCACTGCAAGCAGTTCTGGCGCGGGGGCGCAGTGCTGCACATGCTGCGCTACTACGCGAGCCGGGCGTACCGCCTGCGGGTCGAGGTCGAGGCGTTCCGCGCCGAGCTCGACGCCTGCGAGGCCGACGAGCGCGCCGCGCGACTCGACGACGCGTCCCGTGCGCTGGCCACCGGCTACCATATCGGGCTCGACGTCTCCTCGTGCCGAAGGCTCCTCACGTGCTCCCACCCATTCGACGCCTTCTGGCCGACTTCGCCGCGGGCCGCAGCACGCCCGTCGACCTCCTCGCCCGCTGTCATGGCGAGATCGACCGAACCGACGGAGTCCTGAACGCGCTGCCCACGCGCCGCGACCGGGCGGCGTGCGTCGCCGAGGCCGAGCACGCGGGCAGCGCGATCGCGGCGGGCGAACCGGTCGGCCTGCTCGCCGGCCTGCCCTACGTCGCCAAGGACATCTTCGACACCGCCGGTCTGCGCACCACCCTCGGCTCGCCGATCTTCGCGGACCGGGTGCCCGAGACCGATGCGCCCGGCGTGCGTCGCCTGCGCGAGGCCGGTGCGATCCTGATCGCGAAGTCGAACACGCCGGAGTTCGCGGCCGGCTCGCAGACCTTCAATCCGGTGCTCGGCGCCACGCGCAATCCCCACGACACGACGCGCACCGTCGGCGGGTCCTCGGGCGGCGCGGCCGCGGCGCTCGCCGCCGGGATGACGGTCGTCGCCGACGGCTCCGACCTGGCGGCCAGCCTGCGCAATCCGGCGAGCTTCTGCGGCGTCGTCGGCATGCGGCCCTCCACGCGGCTCGACCCGACGCTGACCGACGGGCCGAACGGCTTCGACCTGATGTCGACGATCGGGCCGCTCGCCCGCAGCGTCGACGACTGCCGGATCGTGCACTCGGCGCTGTTCGAGCCGGCGGCGCATCGCCCGCTCGAGGCCTGGCTCGCCCACCTCGAGGCGCGCCGCACGCCGCGCAACGCGCGCGGACTGCGCCTGGCCTGGTCGGCCGACCTCGGCGGCGTGCCGCTCGCCGCGCCGGTCCGCGAGGCCTTCCTGCGCGGCATCGACGCCCTGCGCGAGGCCGGCGCGACGCTGGTGGAGACACATCCCGACTTCAGCGGCGCGGACGAGTCGTTCATGACGCTGCGCGGCCTGTACTTCGTCGAATGGCTGGGCGAGCTCTACGGCACCGAGCGGGCCCGGATGAAGGACACCGTCGTCTGGAACATCGAGCAGGGCATGGCGCTCGACGCCACCGCCATCGCCCGCGCGCAGCGCCTGCGCAGCGCCGTGTTCCGGCGCGTCGCGGCCTTCATGGCCGACGTCGACGCCTTCCTGCTGCCGACGGTGCAGGTGCTGCCCTTCCCGCTCGATGTGCCGTTCCCGACCGAGGTCGACGGCGTGCCGCTGGTGAACTACATCGACTGGCTCAAGACCTGCTACTGGATCAGCGCGAGCGGACACCCGGCCGTGTCGGTGCCCTGCGGCCGGGCCCGAGACGGCGCGAGCGCGCCGCTGCCGGTCGGCCTGCAGGTGGTCGGACGCTGGAACGGCGACGCGTCGCTGCTCGACGTCGCCGAGGGCATCGAGACGGTGCTCGCCCCGCTCAACGCGAGCTGAACGCGCGCCGGGGCGCGGCGCTCCCGGACCGGGGCGCCGCCCTGACGGCTGCGTCACAGCACGAGCGGCGCGTTCGGCAGTTCGTCGGCGTTGCTGCGGCCATCGGCGGGATACGCGAGCGCGAGCGCGTCGTTGAGCGTCGCCAGACAGGCGACGGCGCCCTCGACCGGCTGGCCGCTGCGGCATCCATCGGCGAGCTGGGCACAGGCCCGCTCCCAGACGGCCGCATCGATCGTGCGCCGGGCACCGCGGTCCGCGACGATCTCGACCGCACGGTCGGCCCACAGCAGGTAGACCAGCACGCCGTTGTCTTCCTCGGTGTCCCAGATCCGGAAACGGGAGAACACCTCGAGCGCGCGCTCGCGCGCCTGCATGCCGCGCCAGAGCTGACCGGTCTCGAGCGAGGACTCGACCGCGAAGCGCAGCTCCGCGCGATGGCGGCGCTCGCCGTCCGCGATGCGCTGCTCGATGCGTGCATAGGCACCGTCCGGGAAGGCGGCACGAACGTGCATCGGCCCGATCCACAGGTGGTGGAGCCAGCGGGCGAGGCCCGCGCGGCGGCTCATGCCCGCCCCCGTCCGGCGCGGTCCGCGCGCCTGTCGTCACCAGTCACCGGACGCCCCTCCGCCGCCGAAGCCGCCGCCACCACCGCCGAACCCCCCGCCGCCACCGAAGCCGCCGCCACCGCCCCCGCCGCCGCCCCATCCCGAGCCCGGCAGGAAGATGGGCGCATCGCCGATGGTGCGGCGCCCGACCCGGTGCAGGCGTCCGCCCGGCCCGCCGCCGCCGCGCCCGCCCATGACCATCACCAGCAGGCCGACACCGACGCCGACCACCGCGCCCAGCCCGAGCGATGCCAGCCCGAGCGTGGCGGTGACGCCCGCCCCGCCGCCGCCGACGGCCGCACCGAGGACACGGCCGGCCGCGCGCGAGACCATCAGGCCGACGAAGAACGACAGGACCACCGCCGGCAGCAGCTCGAACTGCGGCTCGGCCTCCTGGCCCTGCTGCCAGGGCACCGGCAGGTCCTCGCCGGCGATGCGCTTCGAGAGGTCCGCGACCGCGGCATGCAGGCCGCCTGCGAAGTCGCCGGTCCGGAACCGCGGCCCGATCGCCTCGGAGATGATGCGCTTGGCGACCGCATCGGGGATCGCGCCCTCGAGCCCGTAGCCGACCTCGATGCGCACCTTGCGGTCGTTCTTGGCGACCAGCACGAGCACGCCGTCGTCGATCGCGCCGGCCTTGCGGTCGCCGGTGTCGCGCTGCGCGCGCTCGCGTCCCCGGCCCAGCTTCCAGGCCTCGGCGACGCGGATGCTGAACGCCTCGATGGCTTCGGGCTGCGTCGTCGGCACCATCAGGATCGCGACCTGGGTGCCCTTGCGCGCCTCGAGGGCGGCCAGCTCGGCCTCGAGGCCAGCGCGCTGCTCGGCGCTCAGCGTCCCGGTGAGGTCGGTGACGCGGGCCGACAGGGCCGGCACCGGCACCAGCTGCTGCGCGGCTGCGGGCGGGACGGCCGTGAACAGCCCCAGCAGCACCGACAGCGCGAGCAGCGCCGCGAGCAGGCCACGGCGCAGCATGGTCGCCCGCAGCCCGGTC
>JAIYAG010000376.1 GCA_027489195.1 Burkholderiales bacterium
ATCCGGCGGCGCTGCGCGAGCTGTGGCGTTCGCTGCGGGCCGACGAACGCGCCCAGTCCGAGCTGGCATCGCAGACCGCGGCGGCGCTCGCCGATGCGGGCGCGGACGACGATGCGCGCCGCATCGTCGAGCAGGCGCTCGACGCGGGTTTCGCCGAGTCGCTGCCCGCGGTCTACGCGCGCGTCGGCGGGCTGGCCCTTCGCGACCGGCTGGAGCGGCTCGAGGGATGGCGCTCGCGCTACGGCGACGAGCCGGCGCTGCTGCTCGCGCTCGGGCGGCTGTGCACCGCCGAGAAGCTCTGGGGCAAGGCCGAGGACTACCTGAAGCTCGCGACGCGCGGGCAGCCGACGGTCGCCGGGTTGAGCGCGCTGGGCGAGCTGTACGAGACGCTGGGTAGGGGGGAGGAGGCGGGGAGGGTGTTTCGGGAGGCGGTTCGGCTGGCGGTTTGAGAATTCAGCCGCCTCTCGGCGGGTTCACGTTCGGGGAGCACCAGTGCGCCGCAAGTGTGCGGCGCCCGCTGATCCTGGGGCGGGCAGTGCCCGCCCCAGGATCAGCCGTGCCGGATCGCCACGGTCTTGAGGGTGGTGAACGCGTACAGCGCCTCGAAGCCCTTCTCGCGCCCGTGGCCGCTGGCCTTCACGCCCCCGAAGGGCAGTTCCACGCCGCCGCCCGCGCCGTAGTTGTTGATGAACACCTGCCCGCAGTGCAGCTTGCGGGCGAGCCGCATCTGACGCGCGCCGTCGCGGGTCCAGACTCCGGCGACCAGGCCGTACTGCGTGCCGTTGGCCGACGCCAACGCCTCTTCCTCGTCGTCGAAGGGCTGCAGCGCGAGCACCGGCCCGAACACCTCCTCCTGCCACAGGCGGTGAGCGCTCGGCACGTCGCGCAGCAGGACCGGCGCCTGGTAGAAGCCGTCGCCCGGCGCGTCGTCGACGATCTCGCCCTGGGCCATCATCTCGATGCCGCCGGCCTGCGCATCCGACAGGAAGTCCCAGACCCGCTGCTGCTGCTTGCGGTTCACCAGCGGCCCGAGATCGAGGTCCATCGCCGCGGGGCCGGCGCGCAGCGCAGCGAAGCGCGCCGCCAGCCGCTCGAGCAGCGGCTCGTACAGCGGGCGCTCGACCAGCACGCGGCTGCCCGCCGAGCAGGTCTGCCCGCAGTTCTGCACGATCGCGTTGACCAGCACCGGGAGGGCGGCGTCGACGTCGGCATCCGCGAACACCAGCTGCGGCGACTTGCCGCCGAGCTCCAGCGTGACCGGGCAGTGGTGCCCGGCGGCCGCGATCGCGACGCGCTTGCCGGTCTCGGTCGAACCGGTGAACGAGATGTGGTCGATGCCGGGATGCTCGGCGAGCGCCTGCCCGGCCTCCGGCCCGAGTCCGGTGACGATGTTCAGCGCGCCGGCCGGGAAGCCGACCGCAGCCGCGAGCGAGGCCACCCGCAGCAGCGACAGGCACGCATCCTCGGCCGGCTTGACGACGCAGGTGTTGCCCGCAGCCAGCGAGGCGCCGACCGAGCGGCCGAAGATCTGCATCGGGTAGTTCCACGGCACGATGTGCCCGGTGACGCCGTGCGGCTCGCGGATCGTGAGGACGGTGTAGCCGTCCTGGTAGGGGATCGTGGTGCCGTGCAGCTTGTCGGCGGCGCCGGCGTAGAACTCGAAGTAGCGCGCCAGCGCGACGGCATCGGCGCGGGCCTGCTTGAGCGGCTTGCCGGTGTCCTGCGACTCGAGCTGCGCGAGCTCGTCGACATGCGCATCGACCGCATCGGCCCAGCGGCGCAGCAGCCGGCCGCGATCCACCGCCGACAGCCGAGCCCAGGTCCCCCCGAACGCGGCGCGTGCCGAAGCGACCGCCCGATCGACGTCACCGGCATCGCCGCGGGCGATCTGCGCGAACACCGCGCCGCTCGACGGGTCGATGACCGGGAGCGACTCGCCGCTGCGGGCCGGTACCGACTCGTTGCCGATGAAGTGAACGAAGCGCATGGGTTCGAGCAGCATGACGGGGCTCCGGTGCGGGCGGCCGGGCAGGGCCGCGATCGAAACAGGGGATGGATCCGATTATCCGCGATCGCGCCCCGACGCCCGGTGTGCTGCAGTGCAGCATCACCGTTACAATGTCGGAAATCCCTCTCAAGCCATCGAACCTTCCGAGACTCCTGCCATGAACCTCGATCGCGTCGGCTCCGGCCGCGACATCCCGAACGACTTCAACGTCATCATCGAGATCCCGATGAACGCGGATCCGATCAAGTACGAGGTCGACAAGGAGACGGGCGCACTGTTCGTCGACCGTTTCATGATGACGGCGATGCACTACCCGTGTAACTACGGCTACATCCCCCACACCATCGCCGACGATGGCGATCCGGTCGACGTGCTGGTGATCACGCCGTACCCGATCGCGGTCGGTGCGGTCATCCGCTGCCGCGCCCTCGGCGTGCTGAAGATGACCGACGAAGCCGGCGGCGACTCCAAGCTGCTCGCGGTGCCGATCGACAAGGTCCTGCCGATCTACTCGCACTGGAAGAAGCACGACGATCTGAACCCGATCCGCCTGCAGCAGATCCAGCACTTCTTCGAGCACTACAAGGATCTGGAGCCCGGCAAGTGGGTGAAGGTCGTCGGCTGGGGCGGCCCGGACGATGCGGCCGCCGAGATCCTCGACGGCCTGGCGCGCTACAAGAGCGCTTCGGACAAGCCGAAGTTCTGACCGCGCGGCGCGCGGCGGCTCAGTCTGCGCCGGGCGCGGGGTCGGGCCCCGCGCGGCGCAGCGGCGAGCGCTCGTCGAGCTCGTCGAGATAGGCGTCCACGCCGCCGGCCTCGCGCTCCAGGAACCGCTCCACCGCATCGGCGAAGGCCGGGTGCGCGAGGTGGTGATACGAGCAGGTCGGCACCGGCAGGAACCCGCGCGCCATCTTGTGTTCGCCCTGCGCACCGCCCTCGAAGCGCGCCACGCCCTGGGCGATCGCCCATTCGATCGGCGCGTAGTAGCTCGCCTCGAAGTGCAGGCACGGCACGTGTTCGATCGCGCCCCAGTAGCGGCCGTAGATCGCCTGCGCGTCGCGCATCAGCAGGGCGGCCGCGATCGGCCGGCCCTCGCGCGAGGCCCGTGCCATCAGCAGCGCCTCGGGCATCGTG
>JAIYAG010000614.1 GCA_027489195.1 Burkholderiales bacterium
GCGCGATCGAGCGCGGCGGCGACCGCATCGCCTTCGTCGACGACGACACGGTGCTGACCTACCGGCAGCTCGGCGCGCGGCTCTCGGGCATCGTGCAGGCGCTGGAGGCCCGGGGCCTGGCGCGCGGCGACGCGGTGGCCACGCTGTCGGACAACCGGGTCGACGCCTACCTGGTGACGGCGGCGGCCAACACGATGGGCGTGCGCTCCACCGCGATGCATCCGCTCGGCTCGGCCGACGACCATGCCTACATCCTGTCGGACGGCGGCATCGGCACGCTGGTCTTCGATCCGGCGGCGCACGGCGAGCGCGCGCGGCTGCTGGCCGAGCGGGCCCCCGGACTGAGGCTGCTCGCGCTCGGCCCGTCGACGCTCGCCCCGGACCTGCTGGCCGACGCGGCCTCGCGCCCGCCGCTGCCGCTGGTGCCGCGCGCCGCACCCGAGGACGTGGCCAACCTGACCTACACCGGCGGCACCTCGGGTCGACCCAAGGGCGTGATGACGACGCACCGGGTGCGGGTCACGATGGTGATGAGCGAGCTGGCCGAGTGGGACTGGCCCGCCGAGCCGCGCTTTCTCGCGATCACGCCGATCACGCACGCGGCGGGCGCCATCGTGCTGCCGGTGCTGATGCGCTCGGGCACGGTGATCGTGGCGCGCGGATTCGAGCCGGCGCGCTTCGCGGCGCTGGTGCGCGCGCACCGCGCGACGATGAGCTTCGTGGTGCCGACGATGCTCTACCGGCTGCTCGACGATCCGGCGCTGGGCGACGACGCGCTGTCGAGCCTGGAGGTGGTGATCTACGGCGCGTCGCCGATCGCGCCGGCACGGCTGGCCGAGGCGGTGCGCCGCTACGGGCCGCGCTTCATGCAGCTCTACGGCCAGACCGAGGCGCCGAACGCGATCACCGCGCTGCGCCGCGCGGACCACGACCCGGTGGCCCATCCCGAGCGGCTCGCGTCCTGCGGCGTGCCGATCGGGCCGATCCAGGTCGCGCTGCTCGACGAGTCGGGCGCGGAGGTGCCCGACGGCGAGGTCGGCGAGATCTGCGTGCGCGGACCGCTGGTGATGGCCGGCTACTGGAATCGGCCCGAGGAGACCGAGCAGGCCTTCCGCCACGGCTGGCTGCACACCGGCGACCTGGCGCGGCGCGATGCGGCCGGCTTCCTCTACATCGTGGACCGCAGCAAGGACATGATCGTCAGCGGCGGCTTCAACGTCTTCCCGCGCGAGGTCGAGGACGTGCTCACCACACACCCGGCGGTGGCCGCGGCCGGCGTGATCGGCGTGCCCGACGACACCTGGGGCGAGGCGGTGAAGGCGGTGGTGGTGCTGCGACCGGGGATGCTCGTGGAGGCCGCGGAGCTGATCGCGCTGGTGCGCGAGGCCAAGGGGCCGGTGCAGACGCCCAAGTCGGTGGACTTCGTGGCCTCGCTGCCGCTCACCGGCCTGGGCAAGCCCGACAAGAAGGCGCTGCGCGCAGCGTACTGGGGCGGCGCGGCGCGCGGCGTCGCCTGAGCGACGTCAGCGCGCGTCGGCGTAGCGTCCGGTACTGGGGCGCTTGACGCGCTTGCCGCCGCCGCGCATGCGCATCGCCAGGAACCCCAGCAGCAGCACGACCACGCCGATCGCGCCGAGCATCATCGGGTCCATGTACCACGGGTCGGGCTCGGGTTCGGGCGGCAGCGGCGGGGGCACCACACGCCGCGTCGGCGCGGGCAGCATCGTCGCGGCGGCCGCGCCGAGCGGGGGCGTCGCGTCCGACGGGGCAGCAGCGGCGGCCACGGGCGCCGGCGCATCGGCCGGGGGCACGGCCATGCCCTGCGCCGCGGCCGGGACCGCGGCCGGTGCGACGGCCACGCCGACGACCTTGAGCTGTCCGGAGATCGCGGCGATCTGCTTCTCGCGCTCCTCGATCAGCTGGTTCAGGCCCTGCACGATCGACTCGAGCTGCTGGATCCGCGAACGCGCCTCGGACATCGCGGCATCGAAGGCGACGGCCCGGTTGGCGGCGCCGCCGCTCGCATCGGGCTGCTTGCCGCGGCCGGTGCCGCCGGCCGACAGCGAGAGCCGGTCGCCGCGCTCGGCGGTCACCACCGGGCGCGAGGCCGCAGCCGGCGACCCGGCCTGCGCACGCAGCGCCTGCTCGGCGATCCCCGACGGCAGCGCGCGCATCTGGTCGGCATCGGGCAGGCGCAGGGTGGCGCCGACACGGGGCCGGTACACGCTGCCGGCGAAGGCCGACGGGTTGTTCCGGTGCAGCGCCATCACGGCCTGCGCCTCGGTGACGTCGGCCGGACGGATCCGGTTCGCGATCGACGCGGCGGTGTCGCCTTGCGCGAGGGTGACGGTGGCCGGCTGGGGGCGCGGCGGCTCGGCGCGCGTCGGCTCGGGGCTCCGGGCGGCCGGCGTCTGGGTCCGGGGCATCGCGGTCGCCGGGGTCGCCGGGGCAGGCGTGGACGCCGGGGTCGGGGCGGACGACGGCAGCGCGACCGCGGTGGGTGGCGGCGGCGGCGCGACCGCTGCAGGCTGCGGCACGGCCACTGCCGGCGGCAGCGCCTCGACCCGCGGCACGTCGCGCGGCGGCTCCATGCGGGCCGGGTCGGGGGTGGCGGTGGGGGCCGGGGTGAGGGTCAGCGCCGGCATCGCCACCGCACCGGGGAGTTCGCGTCCCGGCAGGGCCGGCGGATCCGCAGGCGGCGGCGGCGCGGCGGCGCGGGACGCACCGCCCGCGGGGGGCGCGTCGAGATCGAGGCGATAGCTGCGCAGGTGACGGCCGGCGGAGGTGCCGAGCGACATCACGACGATCAGCTCGGGGCCGTCGGTCGGGACGGTGCCCTGGATGCGGACCACCGGACGCCCGTCGGTGTCGCGACGCGCCATGGTGACGCGCGCTCCGCGCAGCGCCGCGGGCAGGGTCAGGCCGAGGTCGCGGTAGGTCTCGGCGGACACGATGGCGGGCTCGGCGGACGCCGCATCCGCGCCCTCCTCGATCTCGACCTCGGCGCGGAACGGCTGACCGCGCTCGGACAGCACGGACATCGGACCCAGCCGGGCGGCCTGCGCCGGGCCGGCGGCGGGCAGCCCGACCGCCAGGACCGCGAGGAAGGCGACGAGCCTGACCAGTCGATCGAACGACATCGATTCCAAAGTGTGCCGTGGAGAAGGTGGCAATGTTATACGGTCAGGCTGTCCGCGACCCCTCATCCTCCTTCCGGCATCGGCCAAGCGGGTCAGCCTTAGGCACCGATGCCACGCCCGTCACCGGCCGGGGCGGTGCTTCTCAGCCGCCGATGGCTTTCAGCACCTGCTTGACGTCGAGCGTGCGGGCGCGCGCCTCGATCTGCGGCACGAGCGTCGTCTGCAGCGCGCGCGCGTCCTCGAGCAGACCCGAGAACAGGCTCCTGAGCGACGCCGCATCGAGCGTGCGGCCGCTCGCGTAGTGGCGGCGCGCCACCTGCCCGAGTGCCCAGGTGCTCGCGAAGGCCATCGCCGAGCTGGTGGCCTGGCGACCGAGTCCGCCGAGCAGCCGGCCGCCGACCGCGCCCAGCAGCCCGCCGACCAGCCGCGTCGCGGCATGCTCGAGGTACTGCGAGCTCAGCCCGACGCCGGCGGCGGCGAGGAACTCGCGCACGTGACCGGAGTCGAGCTCGTAGCCGTAGGCCTTGCCGATCCGGTACACGAGCTTCATCTGCAGCGGGATGATCGCCATCGTCGACACCGACTCCGGCAGCAGCTCGAGCGCGCCGTTCAGGATGGCCGAGTGGGTCACCAGGTCGTCGAGCTCGCGCTCGGTCAGGCTCGCGCTGCGCAGCATGCCCGGCCCGGCGACCGGCGCGACCGGCGTCGGGCCCGCGGGTGCGGCGCCCGGGACGGGCTCGAGCTCGGCCGGCAGCGGCCGTCCGAGGGGCGCTTCGGCGAGCGCGTCGGCCCGCTCGGCCAGGTCGGCCGCAGCCACCGGGTCGAGCGCGAGCAGCTGCTGGAGCTCGGCGAGGAAGCGGCGCTCGGGCTCGCGGCGCGCGCCGTCCGCGTCGCACACGCCGACGGCCATCTCGTAGGCGAGGCGGCGCAGCTCGGGCGCGCCGAGCCGGGCAGCGGCCGATGCCGGCGTCACGGTCTTGAGCAGCACCTGCTGGTAGAGGGCCGGCAGGTTCGGCTCGCCGGCCGCGGCGAGCGCGTCGACGATGCGCCGGACCTCGTCGCGCTCGAGGTCGGACTTGCTGCCGTCGGCGAACGCGGCCATCAGGGCGATCCCGAGGATCGCGTTCTGCTCGTCGTGGGTCATGGCGGTCTCGGATCGAAGTCGCGGGTCAGCGGGACGGCGATTGTCCCTCGGATCGGCCGGCCCGCCGGGCGCTCAGCTGCGATGGCTGACCAGCTTGGGTGTGCTCGCGAGGCCGGGCGCGCCCGGCACGGCGCCGACGCTGGCGCCGGCTCCGACGATGCGCGGGGCCCGTGCCTGGGGCTTGCGCATCGGCTCGAAGCCGAGCGCACGCTGCACCTTCAACGGCAGTCCGGCGACCACCAGCCGGTGCGAGCGCTCGATGAGCGGGCGCAGCTCGGCGAGCGCGAAGCGCGACGGGTCGTCGATCGCGACCCAGCCGGCC
>JAIYAG010000105.1 GCA_027489195.1 Burkholderiales bacterium
CCGAGGGACAGGAGGCCACGGATGTCGAGACTCGCGCTCATGACCGCTGCACTGGTGCTGCTCGGCGCCTGCAGCACCCCCATCACCTTCCAGGCGGATGCGCCGGTCCCGCAGGGCGGCCTGCTGCCGGCCGGGCCGGGCGGCGCGATGTGTGTCGCCGAATCGCAGGCCTGCGACCGCACGCGCACCTGCTGCGACAGCATGGTCTGTGCACCGAACGGCCGGCTGGGCATGCTCTGCCGGCGACCCTACCCCGGCTGATCTCGGGCGGCGTCGCGGGACGCGGCGGGCGGTCGAGGCCCGGGCGGCGCAGGCCGCGTCCTGGTGTCGGCACCGGGCACCACCGGTGGCCCGAGCCTGCCGAATGGCCGAGGCGGCGCACCGTTCGGCCCGCCCGGGATCGCCGGGCGAGCGGTCGCGCGGTACGTTGGACGCTCCTCGCGTCCTGTGCCCCGTCGCCATGCCCGCCCTCGCGCTGTCCGGATCGAACCCCTTCGCGGTCAGCGCGGACGGCGTGGCGCCCGACGCCTTGCCGATCCACCTGAGCGCCGCCGCCGCCGCCGCCCTCGAAGCCATGCTGGGCGGGCGCCACGGCCACGTCGGCACCGGCCACCTGCCGGCGCTCCGCGCGATGCCCGCCGAGGGGCGCCGCGATGCCGACCTGGCCGAGCTGATGGATGCGGCCGGCCGCGACGGCGGCGTGTACGTGACCTTCCTGTAGCGGCCGCCCCCGGACCCCCGCCCCGGTGAGCCCGCGCCGATGCGCGCGCGCTTCATCGGGGCCGCCCGCCGCGTGGGCCCGACCGCCAGTCGGACACCCGCCCCGACACCGGGACAGAGGCTCCGAGCGCACGCTAGCGTGGCGACCGGATCGGTTCCGGAAGCGGACAATGAGGCGCTACGTCGGGTCACGCAGGACAGCGGCAATGGCGGCGGTCGCGACGATGCTCGCGGCCTGCGGCGGCGGCGGTTCGGGCGAGAACTCGGCGATCAGCGCGGCCGAGACCCCGGCTGCGGCCCCCACGGCCCGCGCTGCGGCCGCCGACCCCGCCTCGATCGGCTCCACGGTCGACAAGGCCTTCTCGGACCGGATGCTCGAGCTGCTGAACGCCGCACGCTCGGTCGCCCGCAACTGCGGCGCCACCACCTTTCCTGCGGCCGGCCCCCTGGTCTGGAACACGCAGACCGAGCAGGCCGCGCGCGCGCAGGCCGAATACCTGCAGCAGAACAACCTCTTCAGCCACACCGGCGCGGGCGGCTCCTCGGTCGGCGAACGCCTGACCACCACCGGCTACGTCTGGTCGACCGTGGGCGAGAACATCGCCGCCGGCTACACCGACATGGCGGCGGTCGTGCAGGGCTGGGTCGACAGCCCGGGGCACTGCGTGAACGTGATGAACGGCAACTTCGTCGACCTCGGCGTGGTGCTCGTTCCGGGCACCTCGTCGAACACCTACCGGACCTACTGGGGCATGGTGCTCGCGCGGCCGCGCTGAGCGGGCCGCGCTGCGCCGCACCGCGCCTTCAAAGTTCGCGCGTGAACCCTTCCTCGACGAGCTCGGCCGCCCGCAGCACCGCACGTGCCTTGACCTCGGTCTCCTGGAACTCGGCCTCGGGCACGGAGTCGTAGACGACGCCGGCGGCAGCCTGGACGTTCAGCATGCCGTCCTTGAGCACGCCGGTGCGGATCGCGATCGCGACGTCCATCTCGCCCGACCACGACAGGTAGCCGCAGGCGCCGCCGTAGATGCCGCGCTTGACCGGCTCGATCTCGTCGATGATCTCCATCGCGCGGACCTTGGGCGCGCCGGTGAGCGTGCCGGCAGGAAAGGTCGCGCGCAGCACGTCGATCGCGTCGAGGCCGGGCACGAGCATGCCCTCGACGTTCGAGACGATGTGCTGCACGTGCGAGTACTTCTCGATGATCATGCGGTCGGTGACCTTCACGCTGCCGGTCTCGGCGATGCGCCCGATGTCGTTGCGCGCGAGGTCGATCAGCATCAGGTGCTCGGCGCGCTCCTTCGGGTCGGCGAGCAGCTCGGCGGCGAGCGCATCGTCCTGCGCAGGCGTCAGGCCCCGCTTGCGCGTGCCCGCGATCGGCCGGATGGTGACCTTCGTGCCCCGCGTGGACACGCGACCCTCGGCGTCGGTGACCTCGACGGCCTCCTGGCGCACGAGGATCTCGGGCGAGGCGCCGATCACCTGGAAGCCGCCGAAGTCGTAGTAGTACATGTACGGCGACGGGTTGATCGAGCGCAGCGCGCGGTACAGCGACAGCGGCGAGTGCACGAAGGGCTTCCTCAGGCACTGGCCGATCTGCACCTGCATGACGTCGCCCGCGACGATGTAGTCCTTGGCGCGCGCGACCGCGGCGATGTAGTCGTCATGCGCGAACTCGCGGCGGATCTCGCCCTCGGGCAGCGCCTTGTCCTCGGGCTCGACCGCCGGCTGCGCCAGGCGCGCCTGCAGCTCGCGGAGCCGACGCCGGGCCCGGGCGAACGCGTCGGGCTGCGACGGGTCGGCATAGACGAGCAGGTAGAGCTTGCCGCGCAGGTTGTCGACGATGGCGAGCTCGTCGACCAGCAGCATCAGCACGTCGGGGGTGCCGATCGGATCGGGCTTGCGCGAGGGGCCGAGCCGCGGCTCGACGAAGCGCACGACGTCGTAGCCGAAGTAGCCGGCGAGGCCGCCCGGAAACCTCGGCAGGCCGGGTCGCAGGGCGACCTTGAAGCGCGCGTGGAAGGCTCGGACGAACTCGAGGGGATCGCCGGTGTGCGTCTCGACGACGACGCCGTCGCGCACGACCTCGATCGCGTCGCCGTTTGCACGCAGCAGGGTGCGAGCCGGCAGCCCGATGAACGAATAGCGCCCGAAGCGCTCGCCGCCGACGACCGACTCGAGCAGAAAGCTGTTGGCGCGCTTGCTGCGCTCGATGAGCTTGACGTACAGCGACAGCGGCGTGTCGAGGTCCGCCAGGCACTCGGCCAGCAGCGGGATCCGGTTGTAGCCCTGGGCGGCGAGCGCCCGGAATTCGATCTCGGTCATGCATCCCTCTCGGGTCGGCCCGCGCGAAGCGGGCGGTGGAACGATTCGTTGCCCGCGCGCGGTGCGCGGACGCAGGCGGCGCGGATCAGGTCCGGCGCCGCCACAGGCAGGACCGCCAGGTCCTGACGAAGACGAACTCGTTCGGGCGATGCATGGTCGTGTGGGCTGGGCTCGGCGATCGGTCGGGCGTCCGCCGGGGCCGCGTCAGGCGATCGGGTCGATCAGCGCCGCGGCCTCGAGGAGCGAATCGACTATACCATCCACGTCCAGCGACCGGACGTCGCGGCCCTCGTTGTAGCCGTAGGGCACGGCGAGCACGGCCATGCCGGCGGCGCGCGCGGCGAGCGCGTCGTTGACCGAGTCGCCGATCGCGACCACCTCGCCGGGTGCGGCGCCCAGTGCGCGCGCGGCATGCCGCATCGGCGCGGGGTCGGGCTTCTTCAGCGGCAGCGCGTCGCCCCCGAGCACCAGTTCGAAGGCCTCGCGAAGGCCGCAGCGCTCGAGCAGCGGATCGGCGAAGGCCTGCGGCTTGTTGGTCACGCAGGCCAGCCTCAGGCCCTTGCCGCGCATCGCGGCCAGCCCCTCGTGCACGCCCTCGTAGGCGCGCGCGTGCAGACCGTTCGTCTCGCGGTAGTGGCGCAGGAACGCATGGTGGCCGCGCTCGTGCGTCGCGGCGTCGACCCGCGCGTCGAGCCCGCCTCCGAGGGCGCGATGCACCAGCACCTCGGCGCCCTTGCCGACGTAGGCGGCGACCACCGACTCGGACAGCACCGGGCGGCCGAGCTCGGCGAGCATCAGGTTGACCGCCGCGGCCAGGTCGGCGGCGGTGTCGAGCAGCGTGCCGTCGAGGTCGATGATCACGGCTCGCGCGCGCAGACGCGGCGCGCCCGCCGTCATCGCGAGGCGCCGGTCACCGCCGCGTCGCGCAGGCGCGAGATCACGCTGCGGTAGCCCCCGTCGGGGTCGGGCGAGCCGAACACCGCGGAACCGGCGACGAAGGTGTCGGCGCCGGCGGCTGCGATCGCGCCGATGTTGTCGACCTTCACGCCGCCATCGATCTCGAGCCAGATCGGGCGGCCGCCGGCGGCCACGTGCGCGTCGATGCGACGGCGCACCTCGCGCAGCTTCGGCAGCGAGGACTCGATGAAGCTCTGGCCGCCGTAGCCCGGATTGACCGACATCAGCAGCACCATGTCGAGCCGGTCCATGACGTGATCGAGCCAGGCGACCGGCGTGGCCGGGTTCAGCACCAGGCCCGCCCTGCAGCCGGCGTCGCGGATCGCCTGCAGCGTGCGGTCGACGTGGCGCGAGGCCTCGGGATGGAAGGTGATGAGGTCGGCGCCGGCGCGCGCGAACTCGAGCGCGACGGCGTCGACCGGTTCCACCATCAGGTGCACGTCGATCGGGATCGTGACGTGAGGACGGATCGCCTTGCACACCATCGGGCCGATGGTGAGGTTCGGCACGTAGTGGTTGTCCATCACGTCGACATGGACGAGATCGGCGCCGCCGGCCTGCAGCGCGCGCACTTCCTCGCCCAGCCGCGCGAAGTCGGCCGACAGGATGCTGGGAGCGATCCTCATGGTCTTGTCCGGAGTCCGGTCGCGATTCACTAGAATCGGGATTGTACGGGGAGAGCACAACGTGGCCGCCGAGAAGAAGTACGCCGTCAAGATCGCATCGCAGAGCCGCTACCTGCCGGAGCAGTCCAACCCGGAGCAGGGGGTGTACGCGTTCTCGTACACCGTGACGATCACCAATGCGGGCGACGTCCCGTCGCAGCTGATCAGCCGCCATTGGGTGATCGAGGACGGCAACGGGCGCACCAAGGAGGTCAGGGGGCTCGGCGTCGTGGGCCACCAGCCGCTGCTGCGGCCGGGCCAGTCGTTCGAGTACACCAGCGGCAGTCAGATCGACACGCCGTCGGGCCGCATGCACGGCAGCTACTTCTTCGTCGCCGAGGACGGGACGCGCTTCGATGCGCAGATCGCCGAGTTCGAGCTGTCGATGCCGCGCACGCTGCACTGACGCCGGCACGCGCCGCGGCCCGGACGCGCTAGCATCCGGGCCACGTCGCGCGCTTCATTTCTTTCCGCGCATCGTCCACCAGACGATCAGCAGCACGAGGCTGAGCGCGACGCCGGCCTCCAGGTAGATCACCCACATGACACGTTCCCTTTCGCTGCGGGCGATCATAGCCTGTGCGATCGCATCGGCCGTCGGATGTGCCTCGGCGCCACCGGTCTCTCGCCCGCGTCCCGTGCCGCCCCCGAGCAGTGCCCCCGCCCCGGCCCTGCCCGGGCCGGCCGAGACCGCGCCGCAGGCCGGCCGCGGGATCGATCCCACCGCCCTGCCCGGCTGGCAGGCCGACCCGCTCGACGGCCTCGGGGCGGCGATCGTGCGCCAGTGCACGATGCGCACGCCGCCCGGGCCGTGGCCCAGGCTGTGCGCGGAGTTCGCGGCGCTGCCGCGGCCCTCGCCGGACACGATGCCGCGCGCCGAGGCGCTGCGCGGCTGGCTGGCCTCGCGCTTCGAGGCCTGGCCGCTGCGCGACGCGCGGGGCGGGAGCGAGGGTCTGGTGACCGGCTACTACGAGCCGCTGCTCACCGGCAGCCGCACGCGCGAGTCGTCCCGGCAGGCGCCGCTGTACGCACGCCCGGCCGACCTGCTCACCATCGACCTGGCCGGGGTCGAGCCGCGCCTGGCCGGGATGCGGCTGCGCGGTCGCGTGCAGGGCACCCGCGTCGTGCCGTACCACAGCCGAGCGGACATCGAGACCGCGCAGCCGCTCGGCGGCAGCGAGCTGCTGTGGGTCGACGACCCGGTGGACGCGTTCTTCCTGGAGATCCAGGGCTCGGGCCGCGTGAAGCTGCGCGACGGCAGCGTGCTGCGCGTGGGCTACGCCGACCAGAACGGCCATCCGTACCGCGCGATCGGGCGCTCGCTGGTGGACCGCGGCGCGCTGCGCGCCGACGAGGTCAGCGCACCGACGATCCGCCGCTGGCTGCGCGATCATCCGGCGCAGGCGGCAGAGGTGATGCGCACGAATCCGAGCATGGTGTTCTTCCGGGAGCTGCCGACGCCGCCCGCGGCGCCGCCCGGCGAGCCCGAGGCCGGGCCGCCGGGCTCGCTCGGCGTGCCGCTGACCGCACAGCGCTCGCTCGCGGTCGACCGTTCGGTGGTGCCGCTGGCCACGCTGGTCTGGATCGACACCGTGCATCCGGTCGACGGCCGCCCGCTGCAGCGCGCGATGGCCGCGCAGGACACCGGCGGCGCCATCACGGGCAGCATCCGCGCCGACTACTTCTGGGGCTTCGGCCCGGAGGCCGAGCGGGCCGCCGGCGAGATGCGCCACAGGGGCCGGCTGTGGATGCTGTGGCCGCGCGGCGAAGCGCCGCCCGCGCCTACGCCGGCCCCGGCCCGGTGATCGGCAGCTCGCCTGCGTTCATCCGCGCCATCAGCGCGATCGAATCGGCGTCGACCAGCAGGTCGCAGAACAGGGTGCGCTCGGCGGCGAGCCCCGCGTCGAGCCCATGCGAGGCGGCCATGCGCACCAGCCGCTTGACGTGCGAGACCGCGCGCGGATGTCGCGCGGCGAGCTCGCGCGCGAGCGCGAGCGCGGTCGGCAGCACCGGGCCGTCGACCACCTCGTCGACCAGGCCGAGCTCGGCGGCGCGCGCCGGCGCCCAGGTGCGCCCGAGCAGCAGCGAGCGCATCGCCACGCCCGGCCCCACCAGGCGCGCGAGCCGCTGCGTGCCGCCCGCACCGGGCAGCAGGCCGATGTTCACCTCGGGCAGGCCGATCGGATAGTCGCCGGCCTGCGCCAGCCGCAGGTCGCAGGCGAGCGCGAGCTCGAAGCCGCCGCCCATCGCCACGCCGTCGATCGCGGCCACGAAGGGCAGCCGGTGCGTCTCGATCCGGCGCAGGCACAGCAGGTACGGCGACTCGGGCACCGGCCGGTCGGTCGAGAAGGCGAGACCGCGCGCGGCCAGCCGGCGGCCGCGGGCCTCCAGCGTGCGCACGTCGTAGTGGCGCACGAAGACCCCCTGGCCGCGCCCGGTGACCACCACCGCACGCAGCGCCGCATCGGCGTCGATCGCGTCGAGCGCGGCGGCGAGCTCGCGCTCGCTCGCATCGTCGAGGCAGCCGCCCGCGTCGTTCAACATCGTCACGACCGCGATATGCTCGCCGTCCCGCTCCAGCCTCACCCGTTCGCCATGCATCCCCTGCTCTCCCGTCTGAAGGTGCCACTGGTCGCGGCCCCGATGTTCCGTGTGTCCTCGCCCGAGCTGGTGGTCGCCGCGGCAAGCGCCGGCATCATCGGCGCATTCCCGACGCTCAATGCGCGCGAGCCCGACGGCCTCGACGCCTGGCTCGAACGCATCCTGCGCGACTGCGCGGGCGCCCCGGGCCTGCCCGCGGCGAACCTGATTCTGCACAAGTCCAACCCGCGGCGCGACGCCGACCTCGCGGCGGTGCTGCGCCACCGCGTGCCGGTGGTGATCGCCTCGGTGGGCGCACCCGACGAGGTGGTCGGCCCGGTGCATGCCTACGGCGGGCTGGTGCTCGCCGACGTCGCGACCGTGCGCCATGCGCGCCGCGCGGTCCAGGCCGGCGTCGACGGGCTGGTGCTGCTGACGGCGGGGGCCGGCGGCAACACCGGCTGGCTCAATCCCTTCGTGTTCGTCGCCGAGGTGAGGCGCTTCTTCGACGGGCTGCTCGCGGTCGCCGGCGGCCTGACCGAGGGCCGTCAGCTGCACGCGCTGCAGGTCGCGGGCGCGGACCTGGGCTACGTCGGCACGCCCTTCATCGCGACCCACGAGAGCCTGGCGGATGCCGCCTACCGCGAAGGCGTGGTCGCGGCCGGCGCCGACGACATCGTCGTCACCGACGCCGTCACCGGGATCCCGGCGAGCTTCGTGCGGGGCCGGCTGCGCGAGCTGGGCGTGCTGGACGAGCGCGACCGGCCGGCGGCCCGCCCTTCGGTCGAGGTGAGCGGCTGGGGCGGCGGGGCATGGAGCGCCGGCCAGGGATCGGGCGGGGTGCCGGACGTCTGCGGCGTGGCCGAGCGCGTGGCGCGCTTCCGGGCGCAGTTCGAGGCGAGTCGCGCGGGCCGGCCGTAGCCGGCCGGGCACCGCGGCGGGCCGCTCAGGACGGCTTCGAGTTCTCGTCGATCATCTTGTTGAGGCGGGCGGCGGGCACGCCCCCGGGCAGGCGCTTGCCGTTCATGAAGAACAGCGTCGGCGTGCCGGTGATCTTGAGCTTGCGGCCGAGTTCGGCGACCTTCTCGACGGGGTTGTCGCAGGTGCCCTTGTTCTCCGGCACCTTGCCCTGGAGCATCAGCTCGTTCCAGGCCTTGGCGCGGTCGGACGCACACCAGGCCTGCGCGGCCTTGGTCTTGGAGTCGGCCGCGAGGATCGGCAGCGTGAAGGTGTAGATCGTCACGTCCGGCACGGCGAGCAGGTCGCGCCGCAGGGTGCGGCAATGGCCGCAGTTCGGGTCCTCGAAGACCGCGACCTGGCGCGTGCCCTTGCCGTTGACCTGCTTGATCGCATAGGCGAGCGGCAGGTCCTTGAAGTTGACCGCCGTGATCTCCTCGACCCGCTCCTGGGTCAGGTTCTTGTTCGACTTCAGGTCGATCAGCTGGCCCTCGACGAAGCCGTGCTGGCCCTTCTCGTCGACGTAGATCAGGTCGGTGCCGATCTGAACTTCCCAGATGCCGGCGACCGGGGAGCGACGCACCGCGTCGACCTTGAAGCGGCCCTGCAGCCAGGACTCGACGCTGGTGCGCACGACGGCGGCCGGATCACCGGCGGGTGCGGCGGCCGCGGCCGGCGCAGAGGGGGCGCTCTGCGCCGAAGCCAGGGCGGGGGCGCCTGCCACGATCACGGCCGCGAAGGCGGCCGTGGCAACGCGACGCAGGCGCGTCGAAAGGGTCGGATGCATGGAAAATCCTAGTGCGGGACGGGCGCGCGCGGCGCGTCCCTCTGTTGTGGCGGCGGTCATCGCGCAGCCTGCGCGATCATCCGGCGCCGGATCCAGTCGGACCTTGCCACGGCGCGCCAGCCGAGGTCGCGCAGTCCGACGAGCGGGGCGGGCAACGGCCCGAACGCGCGCTTGATGCCGTCGGTGGCGTCCTGCATCAGCGACACCGCCTCGCGGCGCGCGCGCTCGTAGCGCCGCCAGAGCAGCGGGTCGCCCAGCTCGCGGTAGGGCTCGCGCCCGCGCAGCACGTCGAGCA
>JAIYAG010000512.1 GCA_027489195.1 Burkholderiales bacterium
CCAACATCCTCGCGCTCAATGCGGCGGTCGAGGCGGCGCGGGCCGGGGAGCAGGGCCGCGGCTTCGCGGTCGTCGCCAGCGAGGTGCGCAGCCTCGCGCAGCGCAGTGCCGAGGCGGCCAAGGAGATCAAGACGCTGATCGGCCACAGCGTCGAGCAGGTGGCGCTCGGCACCGGCCTGGTCGACGAGGCCGGCCTGACGATGGAGGAGATCGTCGCGTCCATCCGTCGCGTGACCGACATCGTGGCCGAGATCAGTTCGGCCAGCGTCGAGCAGAGCTCCGGCGTGCAGCAGGTGGGCGAGGCGGTCAGCCAGATGGACCGGACCACCCAGCAGAACGCGGCGCTGGTGGAGGAGAGTGCCGCCGCCGCGGACAGCCTGAAGGCGCAGGCGCAGCATCTGGTGCAGGCGGTGGCGGTGTTCAAGCTCTAGCAACCGATGCGCGCGTGGTACGGTCACCGTGCGAGCCGCGGCCAGCAGGCCGCGGTCGCAAGGGGAGACGACATGGCCACGTCCGATGCATCGGGTGCCGCGCAGGCCGCCGAATGGCGCGCTGCCGGCGATTGGCACCACGCGTACTTCACCGGCATCGTGCTCGCCGCCGTCGCGCGGCTGGGCACGCCCGTCGCCGCAGAGCTGGTCTACCGTGTGTTCTGCCGGCAGCGCGAGGCGCGCTTCCTGCCCGGCCTGGCCAAGCTCGGACTCGACGGTCTGCCGCATGCGATCGCCGCCGCGCAGTACCACTACCTGTCGAACGACGTCGGCGGCGTCGCGGTGCAGTTCATGCCCGAGACCGAGCGCAAGGCCTGGGTGCGCTACGTGCCGCCGCGCTGGGTGTGGGCCGGCACGGCGCTCTGCGGCATCCCGTCCGAAGTCACCGTCGCCATGCTGCGCGGCTGGCATGCGCAGAACGGCACGATGCTCGGCAACCCGAGGCTCGGGTTCGTGTGCACCAAGATGACCACCGACGGCGACGCCTCGCTCGAGGGCTACTACATCGAGGAAGACCGGCCGCTCGCGCCCGACGAGCGCCTGCGCTTCGCGCGCGACGAGGACGGGCCGGACTTCGATCCGTCGGCGGTGCCGGTGCTGGCGAGCGCGACCTGGCCGGCCGAGCGGCTGGCGCGGGCACGGCGCAACTACGCGATGGAGTACGTGCGCACCGTACTGCCCGTGGCGCTCGCGCTGCTCGGCGAAGACGCGGGCGGGCGCTTCCTGCATCTCGTGGGGCGGATGGTCGGGATGCAGCACCACCGCGACGCGACCGCGGCGCTGGGGCTGGCTGCGGGCGGATCCACCGAGGCGTTCGCCCGCTTTCTCGCGGCGATGGCGCGAGGGCAGGGCGACGCGGTCGCGGTGTCGACGGACACTGACGGCGCGATGCGCTTGGTCCAGCAGGGGCCGCGGCTGTTCGAGGGAATGGGCGCGGCGCGGGCGGCGGCGATCGAGGCGTGGAGCGGCCTGTGGGAGGGCGCGCTCGCGTCGCACGGCCACCGGATGGTGCTGGGTGTCGAGCCCGGGGACACGTCCGTGGCATGGACCGTGTCCCGCGGACGCTGAGACCTACCCCCGTCGCGCCGCCTCGATCGCCGCGACGTCGATCTTCCCCATCTCTATCATCGCCTCGAACACCCGCTTGGCCGCCGCGCGGTCGGGGTCGGTGATCGCGTCCATCAGCACGCGCGGCGTGATCTGCCAGGACACGCCCCAGCGGTCCTTGCACCAGCCGCAGGCGCTCTCCTGCCCGCCGTTGCCGACGATGGCGTGCCACAGGCGGTCCGTCTCCGCCTGATCCTCGGTCGCCACCTGGAACGAGAAGGCCTCGGTATGCGCGAACGCCGGGCCGCCGTTCAGGCCGAGGCAGGGGATGCCCATCACGGTGAACTCGACCGTCAGCACGTCGCCCTCCTTGCCGGACGGATAGTCCGCAGGCGCGTGGTGGACGGCGCCGACGCGGCTGTCGGGGAAGGTCGCGGCGTAGAAGCTTGCGGCATCGAGCGCGGTGCCGTCGTACCAGATGCAGACGGTGTTCCTGGCGGTCATCGCCGTGCTCCTGCGGTGTTTCGGGGACGCAGATGAGGATAATCGCACCATGTCCCGCGCCGAACGCCTGCTGTCGCTGCTGCAGCTGCTGCGCCGTCACCGGCGGCCGGTGAGCGGCGCGGCGCTAGCCGCGGAGCTCGGGATCAGCCTGCGAACGCTGTATCGCGACATCGCGAGCCTGCAGGCGCAGGGTGCGGCCATCGACGGCGCGCCCGGCTTCGGCTACGTGCTGCAGCCCGGCTTCGTGCTGCCGCCGCTGATGTTCACGACCGACGAGATCGAGGCGCTCGTGCTGGGCTCGCGGTGGGTGACGGATCGTGCGGCCGATCCTCGACTGGGCGAGGCCGCGCGGCAGGCGCTGGCGAAGATCGCCGCGGTGCTGCCGCCCGAGGCGCGTTGCCTGCTCGACGGATCGACGCTGATGGTGGGGCCCGCGGCGGACGACCCGCCTCCGGGCGAGCCCTCCGCGGGCGATGCCGGCATGCCGATGCTGCGCACGGCGATGCGCGCCGAGCACAAGCTCGCGTTGCGCTACCGCGACGCGCAGGGCCGGGAGACCGCGCGCACGGTCTGGCCGATCGCGCTCGGCTTCTTCGACCGCGCGCGGGTGCTGGTCGCCTGGTGCGAGCTGCGCGACGGCCTGCGCCACTTCAGGACCGACCGCATCGTGGCGCTGGAGCCGACCGGCGAGCGCTACCCGCGGCGCCGGCCGGTGCTGCTGCGCGAATGGCGCGAGGCCGAAGGCATCGCCGGAGCCTGAACGGCCGGCGCGCGTGTCGGCTGCTGCCGGAATCTGACAGGGGGGCCTCCCATCATCGGGGTCCGACGCACCCCTTCAGGAGCCCGACATGCAAGACACCCCCGTCACCCTGCTCTACGTCGCCGACCCGCCGGCCAAGGCGCTTTTGACCGAGGTCGGATGCTGGGTGGCGGTCGCGTCCGCCGAGCATGTGCTGCGCGGCCGACAGGGCGGCTTCATGCAGGTCTGCCATGGAAAGGCGGGCCCGCTCCGACGGGTCCGTCCCGGCGATCGCGTGGCGTACTACTCGCCCACCGTGCACTTCGGCGGCAAGGATCGGCTGCAGGCCTTCACAGCGATCGGCACCGTCCTGGAGGGCGACCCGTACGAGGTCGACCTGGGCGACGGTTTCCGCCCGTTCCGCCGAGACGTGGGCTGGGACGCGGGCACGGGCGACGCGGGCATCGCGCCACTGCTGGATCGGCTGTCCTTCACGGCCGGACGGCAGCGCTGGGGCTACGCGCTGCGCTTCGGCCTGCTGCGCGCGACGCCGGGCGACCTGGAAGCCATCGGCGAGGCGATGCGCGCTGTCCGACGGGTTCGGTCCCGGGATTTCTGTATTACCATTTCGAGGTCAGGTAATACCTCCGGAGACCGACATGGCGACGACGCTGACCAGCAAAGGCCAGGTCACCATCCCCAAGCGGATACGCGATGAGCTGAACCTGCTTCCCGGTGCGTCCGTGGAGTTCTCGGTGAATGCCGCTGGAGAGGTGGTCCTGCATCGGCCGCGCCCGGCCAAGTCCGCGCGCCGACGCCCGCGTGACCGCTTCGACGCCGTGCGTGGCAGCGCCGATGTCCGCTGGAGAACCGATGCGCTGATGAAGCTGCTGCGCGCGGACGACTGATGCTGCTGGTCGATACCAACGTCCTGGTGGATGTGCTCCAGGACGATCCGCAGTGGGCGACCTGTTCGATCGGTCAACTGCGCGCGCAGGCCAGCGTCCATCAGCTGGCCATCAACCCGATCGTCTACGCCGAGATCTCGCTGTCGTTCTCGACGCTCGAAGGACTCGACGCGGCCGTGTCCACGCTCGGGCTGGTGATGCGCGATGTGCCGAGACCGGCCTTGTTCCTCGCGGCGAAGGCCTTCGCGCAGTATCGCAAGCGCGGCGGCAGCAGGCCGCAGGTGCTGCCGGACTTCTTCATCGGTGCCCATGCGGCCGTGGAGGGCTGGCCCCTGCTCACCCGTGATGCCCGCCGGTTCAGGACCTACTTCCCGACGCTGGAGGTCATCGCCCCCTGAATGCGGCAGCGCGCAGGCGCCTTCCGGATTCCACGGACCGACACCCCGCCGGCCCCCGTCGTCCCGTACCGTGTCGGCTGAACCGACCGGAACCCCCATGAACCGAAACCTCTGGCTCCTCGCCGTCCTGCAGGGCCTGTTCCTCACCAACAACGTCACCTTCATCGCCATCAACGGACTGGTGGGCCTGTCGCTCGCCGCCTATGGCTGGATGGCGACGCTGCCGGTGATGGCTTACGTGGTGGGCGGCGCACTCTGCACCGGGCCGGTGGCCTGGACGCAGATGCGCTTCGGCCGCAAGGTCAGCTTCCAGCTCGGGCTGATGGTGGCGTTCGTGTCGGCGCTGCTGTGCGCGTACGCGGCGCATACGCAGAACTTCTGGCTGCTGTGCTTCGCGACGCTGGTGGCCGGCTACTACCAGGCCAACGGGCAGCTGTACCGCTTCGCCGCGGCCGAGCTCGCCGCGCCTTCGGTGCGCGAGAAGGCGGTCTCGCTGGTGATGGCGGGCGGCCTGCTCGGCGCGGTGGTCGGCCCGAACCTGGCCGCGCGCACGCGCGAGCTCGCCTCGCTGCCCTTCGTCGGCGCCTACCTGGCCCTCGCGGTCGTGGCGGTGCTCGCGATGGGGCTGCTGAGCACCCTCCGGTTCCCGCCGGTGCCCGAGCGCAAGGCGGGTGCCTATGCCGGCCGGCCGCTCGCGCAGGTGATGCGCCAGCCGGTGTTCATCGTGGCCGCCGGCGCGAGCGCGCTGGGCTACGGCGTGATGAACCTGCTGATGGCGGCCACCCCGCTCGCGATGCAGCAGTGCGGGCTGCCGTTCTCGGATGCGGCCTTCGTGCTGGAGTGGCACGTCATCGGCATGTTCGCGCCGGGGTTCTTCACCGGCCACCTGATCCGTCGCTTCGGCGTGCTGAACATCATGGGCGTGGGCGTGGTGCTGAACCTGGTCTGCGTCGCGATCGCGCTGTCGGGTCAGTCGCTGCACAACTTCGCGATCGCGCTGTTCCTCCTCGGGGTGGGCTGGAACTTCCTGTTCACCGGGGGCACCACGCTGTCGCTCACCGCCTACACGCCCGAGGAGAAGGACCGCGCGCAGGGCGCGATCAACTTCCTGGTGTTCTCCACGATGGCGGTGACCTCGCTCAGCTCGGGCGTGCTGGTCAGCGTGCCGCAGGGGTGGAACTGGCTCAACCTCGGGTCGCTGCTGCCGGTGGTGGTGATCGGCGCGGGCATCGCCTGGCTGGCGCTGAGCAAGCGCGGGCGGGCCGCGACGGCCTGAAGGACGGATCCAGCGCGGCGCGCGCCGGCGTTCCGGCCCCGCCGGGGCTCAGTCCGCCTCGGCCATCCTCTGGCGCTTCGCCTCGTCCTCGGACTCCGCGTCGCGGATCTCGCGCATCACCGACACCAGGTCGACGTTGCTCTCGTCGGGCACGAAGCGGCCGGTGAGCGGGGTCTCGGTGGTGAGCAGGCCGCGTCGGTACAGGTCCCAGATCTCGGGGCCGTACTCGGTGGCGAGCAGCTCGGGCGCGAAGCGGCCGAAGAAGCCGCGCAGGTTGCCGACGTCGCGCAGCAGCATCCGGCTCGCATGGTTGTTGCCGGCGGCGTCCACCGCCTGCGGCAGGTCGATGATCACCGGGCCGTCTGCGGCCAGCAGGATGTTGAACTCGGACAGGTCGCCGTGCACGACGCCGGCGCACAGCATGCGCACCACCTCGCGGAGCAGCGACGCATGGTGCAGCCGTGCATCCTCCTCGCTGAAGATCACGTCGTTCAGGCGCGGTGCGGCGTTGCCCTCCTCGTCCGAGACGAGCTCCATCAGCAGCACGCCGTCGAGGAAGTTGTACGGCCGCGGCACGCGCACGCCGGCGGCGGCCAGGCGGTGCAGCGCGTCGACCTCGGCGCTCTGCCAGGCGGCCTCCTGGGCCTCGCGGCCGAAGCGCGTGCCCTTGGCCATGGCGCGCGCCTGGCGCGTGTTCTTCACGCGGCGGTTCTCGGTGTAGTCGACGGCCTGGCGGAAGCTGCGGTTGTTCGCTTCCTTGTAGACCTTCGCGCAGCGGACGTCGTCGCCGCAGCGCACGACGTAGACGGTGGCTTCCTTGCCGCTGGTGAGCTGTCGGACCACGTCGTCGACGAGTCCTTCCTCGATCAGGGGAAGCAGGCGTTTGGGAGGCTTCATCCCCGTAGTGTGCGCCACCGCGTGGCACGCACCCGGTTCACCGCAGCTTCAGCACCGCGTCGAGCGACTCGTTCTGGCGCCGGATGGCCTGGAGGTTGGCCAGCACGGCGTTGCTGGCAGAGATCATGTCGACCATGTTCCGAGGCAGGTCGGGGTCCTCGGCGACGGGCTGCGCGACCCCGGCCGGCCCGGGTCGGGCGTCGGCCCGCTGCGCCGGGGCGGGCACCGGAGGGGCCGGCGTGGGCGCCTGGCCCGAGACGCCCTGGACGCCTGCGACGGGCTCCACGCCGGTGACCGGCTGCCCGATGCGCTGGGTGGACGCACGCGCCACCTCGAAGGCCGCCGCATCGAGGCGGCGCGACGCGGCATTCAGGCCCGACAGGCTGGTCGACAGGGACATGGCGTACCTCCGGTTGATCCTGTTATCGACGCGCCGGGCGTCGACTTGAGGGCCGCCGGCGCGGCGCCTCGACCGTTCATCGGCCGACGAGCGCCGCGTCGAGTGCGTGCAGGTCCTCGAACGGGGCGGGCGCATGCCCGCCGCAGGCGTCGGCCGGATGCCGGTGCGCGAACTGCGGTCGGCGCAGCCAGGCGGCCTGCAGGCCGGCGCGGCGCGCGGCGACGACGTCGAGCAGCGGGTCGTCGCCGATGTGGAGGGTCGCGCCCGGCTCGACGCCCGCGAGGCGGCAGGCCTCGTGGAAGAGGCGCGGGTCGGGCTTGGCGCTGCCGAACACGTGGGCGTTGACCGAAGCGTGGAAGTAGCGCCCGAGCCCGACCCGCTCGACGTCGGCGTTGCCGTTGGTGACCGCGACCAGCCGGTAGCGGCCCGCCCAGCGTCCGAGCACCGGGAGCACGTCGTCGAAGAAGCGCACCCGCTGGCGCGCCTCGAGGAAGACCTCGAAGGCCTCGTCGGCGAGGCGCGGGTCGTCGCCGGCGCGCGTCATCGCGCGGCGCAGGCCCTCTCGGCGCAGCCAGCTCATGTCGTGGGCGCGCCCGGGCGACTCGGTGAGCAGCTCGCGCCGGATCGCCGCGCGGGCGTCGGCGTCGAGGCCCGACGCGGTCGCGGGCGCGTGCGCCGCGAGCCAGTCGCCCAGCACCTGCTCGGCGCCGACCAGTGTCGGGCCCACGGCCCAGAGCGTGTCGTCGAGGTCGAGCGTGATCGCCTGCAGCGGGGTCGGCGCGGTCGTCACGGGCAGCGGCAGGGGAGGTCGGGCATGCGCGGATTCTATGTCGCCCGGGCGGGCGCGGCGCCCGGCCCGGCCTGCGCCGTGCCGGCAGCGGCGGGTGCGCCGTTCGTCGAAGCCAGGCCGCGCTTCGTTCCGTCGGCCGGCCGGAGCGTGATGTTTGTCACGTTCCGGGGCCCGTTGCGGGGCTCGAATGCCGCACCGAGGAGATCGCCATGAACGATACGGACCCCACCCTGCAACCGGCGCCGACCGGCCCTGCGCACCGGCCGCTGCACGCCCCCGCTCCGATCGTCGTGACCGCGGCCTCGTTGGTGACGCTCGGCTTCTGCATCGCGTTCGTGCTGGCCGCGCCCCTCGGCATCGCGGTCGCGCCGGGCGACCCGTGGCCGCTGGCGGATCGGGGGGCGGGCGATCATTCGATCGCCTTCGCGGTGATCGGCGGCATCCTGCTCGGCATGCCGCTCGCCGTCCACGTGCTGCACCGCGACCTCGCGCGGCCGCTGGCGCTGGGCGAGGCCCGCGAGGACGCGAGCGCCTCGCGCTTCGTCTATGCGCCGGGCGCACGCCGGCGGATGGCGCTCGGGCTGGGCGCCGCCTACGGCACTGCGGCGCTGTTCGTGCTGCTCATCGCGCGCACCACCGACACGGCGTCCTCGCTGCGCGCGCTGCTGGCGTACTGACGCCTCCTGCGGATCAGTTCTCGAGCGAGAACCCGATCGTCTTCAGCACACCGGCCCAGCGCTGGCGGTCCGCGGCGACGGTCTGCGAGAAGGCCTGCGGGGTGCCGCCGACGGGTACGAGAGCAGCCTCGGACAGGCGGTCTCGCACGTCGGCGGTGGTCAGTGCGGCGTCGAAGGCGGTATTGAGCGCGGTGACGATCGACGCCGGCGTGGCGACGGGTGCGTGGATGCCATACCAGCCGCCCGCGACCAGGCCGGGCAGTCCGAACTCGCCGATGGCCGGGATCGCGGGCAGGAAGGGCGAGCGCGTGGCGCCGGTGGTGGCGAGCACCCGCGCACGCCGGGCCCGCACCGGCCC
>JAIYAG010000632.1 GCA_027489195.1 Burkholderiales bacterium
CCGAGTACTGGCACATCGGCGAGACGACCAGGCGGTTGGGCAACGTCAGGCCGCGCATCGTGAACGGCGTGAACAGCTTCGGGCCGGTGGGGCCGGCGGGCGTGGAGGCAGGCATGGCGGGGCGGGCTCGGGATCGTCGAGCGCCCGATTCTAGTCCGGCGCGGACAGCCCCAGCGCGCGCAGCAGCGAATCCCGGCGGATCGGCTTGAGGAGCAGGTCGTCGAAGCCGGCCGCCATGATCTCGTCGGTGGTCTGCTGGAAGGCATGCGCGGTGTAGGCGATCAGGCGCAGCCCGCGCAGCGCCGGGTCGGCCCGGACCCGGCGGCAGACGTCGATGCCGCTCAGGCCCGGCATGCTGATGTCGAGCAGCACCACGTCGAAGGGCTCTGCGGCCAGCCGGGCCAGCGCGGCATGCCCGTCGTCGGCCTCGACCACCGGCACCCCGATCCGCTCGAGATGGGTCCTGGGCAGGATGCGGTTGATCTCCTGGTCGTCGACGATCAGGACTTTCATCGGTCGGTCCTCGCCGCCGGGCCCGCGGGGGCGGCCGGCAGCACGAAGGTGAAGGTGCTGCCCTCGCCCGGGGTGGACTGCACGGTCAGCGAGCCGCCCATCAGGTCCGCCAGCTCGCGCGACAGCGCCAGGCCCAGGCCGGTACCGCCGTGGCGCCGGGTGGCGAAGTCGTCGGCCTGGCGGAACTTCTCGAACATCACCGGCAGGAACTCCGGAGGGATGCCGCAGCCGGTGTCGACCACCTCGACGCTCAGTCCGCCGCCCAGCGGCCGGGCTCGCAGCGTCACCCGCCCGCGCTCGGTGAACTTCACGCCATTGTGCAGCAGGTTGTTCAGCACCTGCAGCACGCGGGTGCGGTCGCAGCGCAGCGTCTCGGGGACGGCGGGGTCGATCTCGACCACGAGCTCGAGGCGCTTGGCGAGCGCGTCCGGACGCTGGGCGGCTGCGGCCTCCTCGAGCAGTGCGCGCAGCGGGACCTCGGTCGGGACCAGGTCGAGCCGGCCGGCCTCGACCTTCGACAGGTCGAGGATCGAGTTCACCAGATCGAGCAGATGCTGGCCGCTCTTCATGATCACCGAGGCGAACTCGCGCTCCCGGCCGGGCGGCGCGCCGTCGTGCAGGAACTCCGCGTAGCCGATGATCCCGTTGAGGGGCGTGCGCAGCTCGTGCGACATCGAGGCGAGGAACTCGGTCTTCAGGCGGTTCGCCTCCTCGGCCCGCGCCTGGCTGGCCTCGAGCCGCACTGCGATGGCGCGTTGGTTGCGCAGCATCACGGTCGCCGCCGCCGCGAACAGCAGGATCACCAGGCTGGCGAGGGCGGCGAACGCGCGGTAGGCGCGGATCCGGGTCTCGACCTCGGCCATCGCCTCGGCCTCGGCGACGCCGACGATCACGGTCAGCGGATGCCCGTCGAGCCGCCGGAAAGCGAAGATCCGGCTGACGCCGTCCACCAGGCTGCGCGCGATGTAGCTGCCGGACCGATCCGCCGCGTAGCGCGAGAAGATCGGCGAGTCCACGATGTTCTGCCCGGTGCTGACCTCGTCGCCCGAGCGCCGCGCGCGGATCACGCCATCGTCGCCGGCCAGCACCACCACGCCGCGCTGTCCGAGGTCGACCGCGCTGTAGAGCCCCGTGAAGTAGAACGGGTCGATCGAGACCACGATCACGCCACCGAAGCTGCCGTCCGGCTTGTCGATGCGCCGCGTCAGCTGCATCGACCACTTGCCCGAGGCCCGGCCGAGCACCGGCTTGCTGACGTACAGGCCCTTGACCCGCCCCTCGGCGTGCACGCGGAAATGCTCCCGGTCCGACAGGTCGATGCGCCGGTGATCCGCGAGGTTGCTCAGCAGGTAGGTGCCGTGCTCGTCGATCACCCCGAGCTGGTTGAACAGGTCGTTGACGATCATCCCTTGCCGGATGTGCTCGCCGATGTCGAGCCGCTCGCCGAAGCGCTGGTACTGGAACTTCAGGAAGAGGACCGTCTGGTCGACCGCCGCGAGCGTGCGCACGACATGCTCGTCGAAGGCGCGCGCGAGATTGGCGTTGCCCCGCACCACCGACTGCACCTGCTGCTCGCGCTCGGCGCTCGCCTTGTACGCGACGGCAGACCAGGTCAGGGCGAGCAGGATCGCGGCGAACATCCAGAACGTCAGCTCGCGGGGCAGGCTGCGGACGGTGCGCGGGTGCGGCAGGGCGGCGGTGGGCGGGTAGAGGGCGGACACGGGTTCGTGAGCAGGGGCCGGGTCCCGGGATGCGGAACCTCCGTTCGAAGGTGCCCGACCGGCCACCGGTCGGCAATCGGTCGGGCGCGGCGCGCGTCGACCGGCCGCTTCATGCTGCCGGACGGCGCGCGCGGATGCACGGATCGTGTCGGCACGGTGTCGGGGCCTTGAAACCCGACGGAAAGGCCTCACGTCGGCAGGGATACCGCGGACCCGTACCGCCAAGCCTCCGAGGACCTCCGATGCGACCCGACAAGCTCACCTCACAATTCCAGGGCGCGCTGGCCGATGCGCAGAGCCTCGCGCTCGCCAGCGACCATCAGTACATCGAGCCGCTGCACCTGCTGTCGGCGGTGATCGGCCAGCCCGACGGCTCCGGCCGGGCGCTGCTCGAGCGCGCCGGCGTGCGCGTGGGGCCGCTCAAGTCGGCCACCGACGCGGCGCTCAAGCGCGTGCCCCAGGTCTCCGGCACCGGCGGCGACGTCCAGGTCGGGCGCGACACGGTCAAGCTGCTGAACCTCTCCGAGAAGGAGGCGACCCGGCGCGGCGACCAGTTCATCGCGACCGAGATGTTCCTGCTGGCCCTGACCGAGGACAGCGGCGACGCCGGTCGTCTCGCCCGCGAGGCGGGCCTCGAGCGTCGTGCGCTCGAGACCGCGATCGATGCGGTCCGCGGCGGCCAGACGGTGGGCAGCGCCGAGGCCGAGGGCCAGCGCGAGGCGCTCAAGAAGTACACCATCGACCTCACCGAGCGGGCCCGC
>JAIYAG010000207.1 GCA_027489195.1 Burkholderiales bacterium
CGCCTGCGCCGCGAACTTCGGCGTGGTGATGTTGAAGAACGTGTCGGCACCCGAGCCCTTGAGCTCGACCATCTGCGAGTCGACGGTCGGGTCGGTCACCTCGTAGGTCACCTGCTTGACGACCATCGCCTTGGCCTTGTCGCCCAGCCCGTCGAGGAAGCCCTTCAGGTAGTCGCGACCGTAGTCGTCGTTCTGCATCAGGATGCCGATCTTGGCGTTCGGCTTGGTCTCGAGGATGTGCGCCGCGTAGATCTTGCCCTCGGCCTGGTAGTTGGGCTGCCAGCCCATCGTCCACGGGAAGTTCTTCGGGTCGCCCCAGACCGTGGCGCCGGTCGCGACGAACAGCTGCGGCACCTTCTTCTGGTTCATGTACTTGTGGATCGCCGTGTTCGGCGGGGTGCCCAGCGTGTTGAACAGCAGCAGCACCTCTTCCTGCTCGACGAGCTTGCGGGCCTGCTCGACGGTACGCGCCGGGTTGTAGCCGTCGTCGACCGTGATGAACTTGACCTGCCGGCCGTTGATCCCGCCCTCGGCGTTGACCTTCTTGAAGTAGGCGTCGATCGCCTTGCCGATCGTGCCGTACGCCGACGCGGGGCCCGAGTACGGGCTGATGCCGCCGATCTTGATTTCCTTGTCGGTCGCGCCCGTGTCGTACTTCTTCTGGGCGGCGGCGGGCACGCCGATCAGCGCGGCGCTCACGCCGGCGAGCGCCAGGGCCAGGAACTTGCGTTTCATCAGAGCTTTCCTCCAGCAGGGTGGGTCGATGCCGGCGCCGCCGCGGATGCGGACGGTCCGGAGGGGTTGGCAGCAGGCGCCGAGCCCTTGAAGCGGGCCAGGACGCGGTCGATCAGGCCGGCGGCGCCGGTCGGCATCAGGTACATCAGCAGGATCAGGAACACGCCGTAGATCGCCCAGGGCGCGGACTTGGAGATGTCCTCGGCCCAGTGCGGCACGAACTGGATGAACAGCGCGCCGAAGATCGCGCCGTGGATCGTCGCCAGGCCGCCGACGACGACGCCGACGAGCAGCGTGATCGACAGGAACACCGTGAAGCTGTCCGGCGAGACGAACGCGACCGTGACCGCGCCGAGCGCGCCGGCCACGCCGGTGAACGCGGCGGACACGCCGAAGGTCAGCGACTTGTAGACCGGCAGGTTGATGCCCATCGCCGCGGCGGCGATCGGATGGTCGCGGATGGCGATCAGCGCGCGGCCGACCCGCCCGCGCAGCAGCCGCCAGGCGATCAGGAACATCAGCAGCAGCGTCGCGAGGATCACGAAGTACAGCCAGCGGTCCTGCGACAGCGGCTGGCCGAACATCGAGAACTCGAACGGCGGCTCGGGCTTGTTCAGCACGATGCCCATCACGCCGCCGGTCCAGCCCTCGATCGCCTTGTACTTGAGCAGCTGCGGTATCGCGAGCGCGAGCGCGAAGGTCGCGAGCGCGAGGTAGTGCCCGCCGAGCCGCAGGGCCGGGAAGCCCATCAGGTAGCCGAACACGAAGCAGACGAGCGCGGCCACCGGCAGGGTCAGCCAGAACGGCCAGGCGCCGTAGGCCATCAGCATCGCCGCGACATACGCACCGATCGCGTAGAACGCGCCGTGCCCGAGCGAGATCTGCCCGTTGTAGCCGGTCAGGATGTTCAGGCCCAGGATGGCGATCGCGTAGACCATCACCATGTTGAACTGGAACACCCGGAAGTTCTTGACCAGGAACGGCAGCACCACCAGGCCGACGAGCAGCAGCAGCCCGCCGACCAGGATCCACGTGCGCTTGGACGAGTTCATACGCGGGTCACCACGGCCTTGCCGAACAGACCGTTCGGCTTGAGGGTCAGCGTGACGACGATCAGCACCAGCGCCACGGACAGCTTGGGCTCGGTGCCGATCACGTAGGCACCCAGGATGTTCTCGAGCACGCCGACGATGAAGCCGCCGATCACCGCGCCCCAGGGGTTGTCGATCCCGCCCAGCAGCGCCGCGGCGAAGCCGTAGAGCAGGATGCCGGAGAACATGTTCGGTTCGAGGAACACGATCGGCGCGATCATCATGCCGGCGACCGCACCGATCGCCGCCGCCAGCCCCCAGCCGATGCCCAGCATCCAGGACACGCGGATGCCGACGAGTCGGGCCGACTCGGGGTTCTGCGCGGCCGCGCGCATCGCCAGGCCCACCGGCGTGAAGCGCAGGAACGAGAACAGCACCGCCAGCACGCAGAGCATCACGACGATGGTGCCGATCTCGTGGGCGCTGAAGTACTTGCTCTCGATGAACGAGCCCTTCGGGAACGGCGTCGGGAAGGGCTTGATGGTGTGGTCGAACACCCAGCCCGCGACCGAGTTGAAGATCACCAGCAGGCCGATGAACACGATCACGTTCGTGAGCACCGGCGCCTTCTCGACCGGCTTCAAGATCGTGCGCTGGATCACGAGCCCGCCGACGAAGGAGATCGCGATGGTGAGGAAGAAGGCGACCCAGTACGGCATGCCGACCTGGATCAGCCACCACGCGATGAACGTGCTGAACATCGCCATCTCGCCCTGGGCGAAATTGATGTGGTGGGTCGACTGGTAGATCATCACCAGCGCGAGCGCCACCGATGCGTAGATGCCGCCCGTGGCGATGCCGGCGAAGACCTGGTGGAGGAAGGCTTCCATGCGTGTCGGTCTCAGTAGCCGAGGTAGACCCGGCGGATCGTCTCGTCGTTCTTGATCTGCGCGCTCGGACCGCTGACCGCGATCCGACCCGTCTCGAGCAGGTAGGCATGGTGGGCGACGTCGAGCGCGATGTTCGCGTTCTGCTCGACCAGCAGCATGCTGACCTTCTCCTCCTCGTTGATCTTGCGCATGATCCGGAAGATCTCGGCGACGATCAGCGGGGCCAGCCCGAACGAAGGTTCGTCGAGCAGCAGCAGTCGCGGGCGCAGCATCAGCGCGCGGCTGATCGCGAGCATCTGCTGCTCGCCGCCCGACAGCGTGCCGGCCTGCTGGTGGCGGCGCTCCTTGAGCCTCGGGAAGCGCGTGTAGGCCTTCTCGATGTCCTGGGCGATCCCGGCGCGATCCTTTCGGACATACGCGCCGAGCTTCAGGTTGTCCTCGACCGACAGCGCGGTGAAGGTCCCGCGCCCGTCGGGCACCTGGGCCACGCCCAGCCGCACCACGCTCTCGGTCGACTTGCCGACCAGCTGCTGGCCGTCGAACAGCACGCTGCCGCCGGTCTTCACCGCCTGGCAGATCGCGCGCAGCGTCGTCGTCTTGCCGGCGCCGTTGGCGCCGAGGATGGCGGTGATCTCGCCCTGGGCCAGCCGGAAGTCGATGTCGAACAGGACCTGGGTGGCGCCGTACGAGGCCGTGAGCCCCTTCACTTCGAGCAGATCAGGCATCGGCCGGGGCTCCGAGGTACGCGGCGATCACGTCGGGGTGGCGCTGGATCTCGGCGGGCGTGCCCTCGGCGATCCGGCGGCCGAAGTTCAGCGCGACGACCTTGTCGGACACGCTCATCACCAGGCTCATGTGGTGCTCGACCAGCAGCACGGTGATGCCGAGCCGGTCGCGGATGTCCTTGATCAGGTCGCCGAGCGAGGACAGCTCCTCGTGGTTCAGGCCGGCCGCCGGCTCGTCGAGCAGCAGCAGCTTGGGGTCGGCGGCGAGCGCGCGGCCGAGCTCGACGCGCTTCTTGATGCCGAACGGCAGGTCGGCGACCAGCCGGTCCTTGTGCTGGCTCAGCTTCAGGTAGTCCATGATCGACGCGGCGCGCGTGCGCAGCGTCGCCTCCTCGGCCTCGACCGAGCCCAGCCCGAGCGCGCTCGCCGCGAAGCCGGACTTCGAGCGGCTGTGCGCGCCGATCATGATGTTGCTCTCGACCGAGAGGGTCTGGAACATCGCGAGGTTCTGGAAGGTGCGGCCGATGCCGAGCTTCGAGATGTCGTGCACCGGCGTGCGCGTGACCGACTGCCCCTCGAAGAGGATGTCCCCCTCCTGGTACTGGTACAGCCGGCTCAGGCAGTTGAACAGCGTCGTCTTGCCGGCGCCGTGCGGGCCGATCAGTCCGCACACGCCGCCCTTCGGCACATCGAACGTCACCGCGTCCAGCGCGACGATGCCGCCGAATTTCACGGTCACGCCGCGCACGCTCAACAGAGCGTCGTCTCCGCCACGGGTCATGTGTCTCCGTCCACGTCCGGGCTCGCCTTGATGTGGCGTGCTCCGAGGAAGGGCTAGCTTATAAGCTGCAACCACCCCGCATGGCAAGTGGACCCTTGGATCGCCGTGTCATCGTGCCGTGGCCACGGTGTCCGCCGATGCACATGCGCTGCATTCGGAACGCTCGCGGATCTGCGGCATCATCGGACGATGCGAGCACCCCGCGACCGGACATGACCCCTCGTTGGCGCCTCGGCGTCGATCTCGGCGGCACCAAGATCGAGATCGCCGCGCTCGATCGCGACGGCACGATCCGGCTGCGTCGGCGTACGCCCACGCCGCGCGACGACTATCCGTCGACCGTCGCCGCGATCGCCGCGCTGGTCGGTGCGGCCGAACACGAGCTCGGCGGGCGCGGCACGGTGGGCGTCGGCATTCCCGGAACGCTCTCGGCGCTCACCGGCCGCGTGAAGAACGCGAACTCGACGTGGCTCAACCACCGGCCGCTGCGGGAGGACCTGCAGGCGGCGCTCGGGCGCGAGGTGCGCATCCAGAACGACGCCAACTGCCTCGCGGTGTCCGAGGCCGCGGACGGGGCGGGGGCCGGCGCCGACGTGGTGTTCGCCGCGATCCTCGGCACGGGCGTGGGCGCGGGCATCGCGGTGCACGGGCGCCCGCTCTCGGGTGCGAACGGCATCGCCGGCGAATGGGGGCACGTGCCGCTGCCGGCGCCCCGCGACGACGAGCGTCCCGGGCCGCGCTGCTGGTGCGGCCGCACGGGCTGCATCGAGACCTGGCTGTCGGGACCGGCACTCGCCACGGACCACCTGCGCGCGAGCGGCGAACCGCTCGATGCGGCGGCGCTCGCCGCGCGGGCCGCCGCGGGCGAGCCGGCCGCGCTTGCGAGCCTGGAGCGCTGGCTCGGGCGGCTCGCCCGCGGGCTCGCGATGGTGATCGACGTGCTCGACCCCGACGTCGTCGTGCTCGGCGGCGGTCTGTCGAACATCGAGACCGTGTATGCGTCGCTGCCGGCGCGGCTGCGGCCGCTGGTGTTCTCGGACGATCTGCGCACGCGCCTCGTGCGCAGCGCACACGGCGATTCGTCCGGCGTGCGCGGCGCGGCATGGCTGTGGGGCGAGGCACCGTCGGACTGAACGCGGCGCGCGCGCCGGCCGCGGTAACGCCACGCCACGCCACGGCCACGGCCCGCACCCTGCCTGCGGGCGGCGCCTAGCGCGCCACCCAGCGGTCGGCCGGACCGAGCAGCGTGTCCGGGCCACCGCCGTCGAGCCAGGCCTGCGCGGCTGCGTCGCCCGCGAGCGTCGCCTGCCAGAACGCGAGCGTCACCGCGCGCACGACGCGCTGCATGCCGCGGTCGTCGGCGCGGCCGTCGACGGGCGGGCGGGGCGCGCCGCCGTCGAAGCCCATGTGGTCCGCGCCGTCGAGCCAGAGCAGGCGGCGCCCCGGCCCGGGCAGCGCCTCGTGGACCGCGCGTCGCGAGGCCGCGGTCGCGCCGGTGCCGACGACGTCGCCGTCGAGGCTGCCGGTGACCGACAGGAAGGGCACGGCCACGGTCGCGAACGACGCGCGGGCCGCAGGCGCGCCATCGCGCATCGACGGGCTGAAGGCGATCGCCGCGACCACGCGCGGATCGCGGCCCCAGGGTGCGGCGCCGCCCTCGGCGAGCCGGGGCAGCGACTGGCCGGCGAGCGCCTGGGTGGTCAGCGCGCCGAACGAGTGGCCGGACATGCCGACGCGGGCCACGTCGATGCAGCCCAGCCCGGGGCGCGAGACGACGGGCGAAGCCGCGAGCGCCGCGAGTGCATCGAGCGCGAACGGCACGTCGCGCACGCGCGCCACGTACTGCACCGGTGACATGCCCGGGCGCAGTGCCTCGAGCGTGAAGCCACCCGGCTGCCCGCGCCACAGCGACACATCGCTGCCCGGATGCTGCAGGTGGGCGACGACGAGACCGTGGCTCGCCCAGTGCGCGCCCCAGGCAGCGCCACCGGCGCGCGAGCCGCCCAGCCCGTGCGAGAACACGACCAGCGGCCGCGGCTGGCCGGCGGTGCAGGGCTGGGGCACGCGCAACCGCAGCGGCAGCGTGCGCCCGCGGACCGGGTCGGGCAGATCGAGATCGATCGTCTCGACCGGGTGCGCGCCGGGCTGCACCAGACGCTCGGCGAGGCCGGCGTCGGCCCATGCGGGCCGCGCGAGCGCGGCGCCGACGGCGAGCACCGAGACGACACCCCACGCCGCCCCGTGCCGCCGCGCCGCGCGCAACGGCAGCGGGCGCGACGCAGGCACGGCCGCCCGCCCGGCCACCTGCGCTAGTGGTTGTCGCGCGGCAGGCCCCGCGTGGTCGAGATCCGCTGGTACTTGATCGCGAAGTCCAGGCAGGCGCCGCTCGAGAGCTGCCCGACATGGCGTCGCTGCAGCTCCTGCCAAGGCGTCTGGCTCTGCAGATCGGGCGCCTTCCAGGCTGCGCGGCGCTCGGCGAGCTCGGCGTCGGAGATCATGATGTTCGCCGTGCGCCGGCCGAGGTCCACGCGCACCCGGTCGCCGGTGCGCAGCAGCGCGAGGCCGCC
>JAIYAG010000268.1 GCA_027489195.1 Burkholderiales bacterium
AATTGGTAACCAATGCTGCTCACCGGGGGGGTGGGTGCCGGCTGTCCGGAAGGCGCGCGCATAGCCCTCGTCGTCGATCGGCGCGTCGTGCAGCGCCGGGTCGGCCGCGAGCGCACGGGCGGTCGCGAGATCGAGCCGCTCGGACAGGGCGTCGAGCTCGACCGCGTCCGCGATCGTCTCCAGCGCCCCGGCAGGCAGGAAGCGCGTCAGGGTGGGGATCACCCGCGCCAGCTCGGCATCGCGCTGCGAGAAGTCCTTGACCCCGTAGAGCTCGTCGAGGAAGAAGCGCGTCGCGTCGCGGTATCGCGGGGTGGCGAGCAGGTCGCCATGGGTGAAGGCGAGCCGGCGGGCCTGCCAGGCGCGCAGCTCGTCGCGGCGGGCGCGGGTGGCCGCGTCCACGCCCTCGAGGGTGCGCAGCGCGGCGACCTCGGCCGCACCGGCACGCAGTCGTTGCGACGGATCCATTGCGATGTGTCGTCGTGGGGTGGGACGAGTATGACGCAGCGCCCGTGCCGCGCTGCGTGGCCACCCGCCTTTAGAGCCGCGCCTCCACGACCGCTCCCTAGAATCGGCGGCATGCGAAGAAGGACCTTGCTGAAGGCCGGCCTCGCCGGCGGTGCGCTGCTGGCAGCGGGGGGCGTGGCGATCGTCGCGGGCCGGGATGCCGTGCGGGACCGCGACGCGGTGCTCGGCGCCGTGGTGCCGGCACTGCTCGACGGCGCGCTGCCGGCCGAGCCTGCGGCGCGGGCCGCGGCGGTGCGCGGCTGCACCGAGGGCGTCGTCGCCGCGATCGCGGGGCTGGCGCCCGCGTCGCAGGCCGAGCTCGCGCAGCTCTTCACCCTGCTCGGCTCGGCGCCCGGGCGCCGGCTGCTGGCCGGCGTGCGTGCCGACTGGGCGGAGGCCGGCGTCGACGAGGTGGGCGCCTTCCTGCAGTCGTGGCGCCTGCACCGGTTCGCGCTCTTTCGCGGCGGCTATGCCGCGCTGCACGACCTGGTGATCGGCACCTGGTACGCCGACGCATCGGCCTGGCCCGCCATCGGCTACGCCGGCCCGCTGTCGCTGTGACCCGGGGCTGCCGTGCACACCGGCGTCCCGCGCGCCGGCATCCCGCACCCGATCGCACTGAACGAATGAGGCATCGATGAGTGGACTCCCCGATCCGGTGGCCGAGGGCCTGACACGCGGCTGGCACGTGCTGGACGCCTCGCGCGACCCGCTGCCCGCCATGCTGCGGGCCGACGTCGCGATCATCGGCACCGGCGCGGGCGGCGGCATCACCGCCGAGGTCCTGGCGCGTGCCGGGCTGAAGGTGGTGCTGATCGAGGAAGGCCCGCTCAAGACCTCGCGCGACTTCTCGATGCGCGAGAACGAGGCCTACCCGCAGCTCTACCAGGAGTCGGCGGCGCGCAAGACGCGCGACCAGGCGATCACGATCCTGCAGGGGCGCTGCGTCGGCGGCTCGACCACGGTCAACTGGACCTCGAGCTTCCGCACCCCGGACGAGACGCTGAACTGGTGGGGCGAGCGCTGGGCCCTGCCCGGCTACGAGCCCGAAGCGCTGTCACCCTGGTTCGCGCAGGCCGAACGCCGGCTCGGCATCGGCCCCTGGCTGGTGCCGCCCAACGAGAACAACGACCTGCTGCGCCGCGGCGGGATGAAGCTCGGCATCCCGGTCCCGGCGATCCAGCGCAACGTGCGCGGCTGCCTGAACCTCGGCTACTGCGGCATGGGCTGTCCGGCCAACGCCAAGCAGTCGATGCTGGTGACGACGGTCCCGGCCGCGCTCGAACTCGGCGCGACGCTCCTCACCCGGGCGCGCGCGCAGCGGCTGCGCATCGTCGGGCGCCGCGTCGAGGCGATCGAGGTGCAGGCGCTCGACGCCGACGGGCTGCGGCCATCCGGCCGCAGCGTCGAGATCCGCGCGGCGCACGTCGTGCTCGCCGGCGGCGCGATCAACTCGCCCGCGGTGCTGCTGCGCTCCGAGGCGCCCGATCCGCGCGGCATCGCCGGCACGCGCACCTTCCTGCATCCGGTCGTGCTGTCCGTGGCCGATCACGAGCAGGAGGTCCGCGGCTTCGAGGGCGCACCCCAGACCCGCTACACCGATCACTTCCTCGGCATCGACCCGATCGACGGGCCGATCGGCTTCAAGCTCGAGGCGCCGCCCATCCACCCGGTGCTGTTCGCGGTGAACCTCGCCGGCTTCGGACCCGAGCACGCCGCGGCGATGCGGCGCTTCGCGCACGCCCACGCGCTGCTCGCCCTGATGCGCGACGGCTTCCACGAGCGCTCGCCGGGCGGTCGCGTGCGCCTGCGCGACGACGGCTCGCCGGTGCTCGACTACCCGCTCGACGACTTCGTGTTCGACGGCGCGCGCCGCGCCTTCAGGGCGATGGCCGAGATCCAGTTCGCGGCCGGTGCACGCAGCGTGCGCATCGGCCACGAGCGCGCCACGCCGCAGACCACGCTCGCCGGCCTGCTGGCCGAGCTCGACCGGCTGGTGCTCGCGCCCTTCGACACCAAGGTGGTCTCGGCGCACGTGATGGGCGGCTGCACGATGTCGGCGGACGATGCGCGCGGCCTGGTGCGCCCGGACGGCCGTCACCATCACGTCGACAACCTGTCGGTGCACGACGGGTCGGTGTTCCCGACCTCGATCGGCGCGAACCCCCAGCTGTCGATCTACGGTATCGTGACCCGGATGAGCGCCGGACTCGCCAGGAGCATGACGGGCCGCGAGCCGGAGCCGCTCGCGTGATCGCGCGCCTGCAGCGGTGGCTGCTGGTCGCGCAGTTCGTGCTCGGCACGGGGCTCGCCGCCTGGCTCGCCGGCACCGGCCGCAGCTCGATCGGCGCCGCGGTGGCGATCGGGATCGTCGCCCCGATCGCGCTGCACGCGGTGGTCCTGACCGCCGACTTCGCGATCGCCTGGCTCGCGCGCGGCACCCGCCCCGAAGACGCGTCCCGACACGGATTCGTCCGCGGACTGCGTGCGTGGACGGTGGCCTGGGCCCGCGAGATCGTCGACTCGACCCGGACCTTCAGCTTCTCCCAGCCGCTGCTGGCGCGGCGCGCGTTCGCCATCGGCGCCGCGCACGACCAGCGGCTGCCGGTGCTGCTGATCCACGGCTACTTCTGCAACCGCGCGCTGTGGCGGCCGATGGCCGCGCGACTGGTCGCGGGCGGCCACGCCGTCGACGCGGTCGACCTGGAGCCGCCGTTCGCCTCGATCGACGACTACGCCCCGCGCATCGCCGCGGCGGTCGACGCGCTGCGTGCGCGCACCGGCGCGCCGCAGGTGGCCCTGGTCGGACACAGCATGGGCGGGCTCGCGGCACGTGCCTATCTGCGCGCCTGCGGCGACGAGGCGGTCGCCTGCGTGGTCACGCTCGGCACGCCGCACCGCGGCACCGTCCATGCGCGCTTCGGCCGGGGCCGCAACGTGCGCCAGATGCGGCGCGACAGCGACTGGCTGCAGCAGCTCG
>JAIYAG010000317.1 GCA_027489195.1 Burkholderiales bacterium
CGACGAGGCGCTGCTCGCCGCGGAGCTCGCCTCGATGCGGCGGATCACCCCGGAGGTGCGGCGCGTCGAGGCCGCCGAGGTGCTCGCGACCGTGCCGGTGATGCGGCCCGAGACCACCGGTGCGGCGATCCTCGAGCCGGGCGCCTGCGACATCGACGTGCACACCCTGCACCAGGGCTTCCTGCGCGGGCTCAAGGCCCGCGGCGGCGAGCTGGTCTGCGGCGCCGAGGTCACCGCGGTCGAGCGCGGCGCGGCGGGCTGGACGGTGCGCTGCGGCGAGCGGTCCTGGCAGGCCGCGGTGCTGGTCGACGCCGCCGGTGCCTGGGCGGACGCGCTCGCGCGCATTGCCGGGGTGCGCCCGATCGGCCTGCAGCCGCGGCGCCGCGCCGCCTTCACCTTCGCGCCGCCGCCCGGGGTCGACGCGCGCCCGTGGCCCGCGGTCATCGCGCTCGACGAGAGCTGGTACATCAAGCCCGACGCCGGCGTGCTGATCGGCTCCCCCGCGAACGCCGACCCGGTCGAGCCGCACGACGTGGTGCCCGAGGAGCTCGACATCGCGATCGCGATCGACCGGATCCAGACCGCCACCACGCTCGAGATCCGCCGGCCGATCCGCACCTGGGCGGGCCTGCGCTCCTTCGTCGCCGACGGCGACCTGGTCGGCGGCCCCGCGCCCGACGATCCGGCCTTCGTCTGGTCGGCCGCCCAGGGCGGCTACGGCATCCAGACCTGCGCGGCGATGGGCGAGGCCTGCGCCGCGCTCGCCCGCGGCGTGCCGATCCCCGCCCACCTGGCCGCGCACGGCATCGATGCGGCGATGCTGTCTCCCGCGCGCCTGCAGGCCGCACAGGCAGGCGCCGCATGAAGGTCTTCAGCGCCACCCTCGCGACCGAGACCAACACCTTCGCGCCGCTGCCCACCGGGCTCGACGCATTCCGCGACCGCGGCTACTTCCCCGCCGGCACCCATCCCGACGCGCCGCAGCTCTTCACCGGCCCGCTGTGGGCCGCGCGGCTGCGCGCCGCGCAGCACGGCCTGACGCTCGCCGAGGGGCTGTGCGCCGCCGCGATGCCCGCCGGCCCGACCACGCGCCTGGCGCACGAGACTCTGCGCGACGCACTCCTCGCCGACCTGCGCGCGGCGATGCCGGTGGACATCGTGCTGCTCGGCCTGCACGGCGCGATGGTCGCCGACGGCTGCGACGACTGCGAGGGCGACCTGCTGTCGCGGGTGCGCGCGATCGTCGGCCCGTCGGTCGTGATCGGTGCCGAGCTCGACCCGCACACGCATCTGACCGACGCGATGGTCGCGAACGCCGACCTGCTGGTCGCCTTCCGCGAGTATCCGCACACCGACGCGGTGGAGCGCGGGCTGGAGCTGGTCGACGCCTGCGTGCGCGTGGCGCGCGGCGAGATCCGCCCGGTGCCCGCCGTGTTCGACACCGGCACGCTGCGCACGCTGCACACCTCGCGCGAACCGATGCGCGGCTTCGTCGACCGCACGAAGGCGCTCGAGGGCCGCGACGGCATCGTGTCGATCTCCGCGATCCACGGCTTCCCGTGGGCCGACGTCGCCGAGCTCGGCACGAAGCTGCTGGTCTACGCCGACGGCGACGCGGCGCTCGCGCGACGCACCGCCGACACGCTCGGCGCCGAACTGCGCACGGTCTGCGACGCGATGCGCACGACGGGCCCGTCGATCGACGCGGCGATCGACGACGCGCTGGCCGGCCCCGCCTGGCCCGTGGTGCTCGCCGACAGCGCCGACAACGCCGGCGGCGGTGCGCCGAGCGACGCCACCTTCGTGCTGCGCCGCCTGGTGGAACGCCGCGTCGAGGGCGCGGTGATCGGGCCGCTCTGGGATCCGGTGTCGGTGTCGATCGCGATGCAGGCGGGCGAGGGCGCCCGCATCGCGCTGCGCATCGGCGGCAAGGTGGCGCCGGTCTCGGGCGACCCCCTCGATGCGACCGTCGAGGTCAGGGCGCTGCGGCGCGACGCGACCATGCCCGGCCTGTCGGGCAGCGTCGAGCCGCTCGGGGACTGCGCGCTGGTCGCCATCGGAGGCGTGGAGGTGCTGCTCAACGCGCGCCGCACCCAGGGCTTCTCGACCGAGATGTTCACGCGGATGGGCGTGGACCTGCCGGCGCGCCGCATCGTCGTGACCAAGTCCTCGCAGCACTTCTTCGCGTCGTTCTCGAAGATCGCGGCGCGCACGATCTACGTGGACGCGCCCGGCACGCTGACCTCGGACCTCACGACGCTGCCCTACCGGAAGGCCCGCCGGGCGGTGATCGAGGGCTACTGAGCCGGCGCGGCGGTCGCGACCGGAGCGCGGTGCGGATCGACCCAGGGAGCGAGCCGATGGCCGAACCAACCGAAGCGTCACCTAAGCACCGGCTCTCGGTATCGCCCGAGGCGACGCAGCGCGAGCTGCGGCTGTGCGCGTTCGCGGTGCTGGACCACTATCTGTCCATGCATCAGGTGATCGCCGCGCACCTGGGCCTGGAGCCGGTGGCGCTGCTGATCCTGATCACGACGACGACCGGCAACGTGCAGCGGGCCCTGCGGTCCGACGGGCTGCCCGGGGCGCTTCGCGGCAGCGAGCCGCTGCCTCCCGGACTGGTCGTGCCGATGTCGCGGCGCGCGATCGCCCGGGTCACCGGCATTCCGACGGAGAGCGTGCGGCGGCACGTCGACGCCCTGGTCCGGCGCGGCCTCCTGGTCTCCACGCCCAAGGGCGTCCATGCCGCGAACCGTCTGACCGAGGACTGGGCGCTGGCGGCCACCCTGCGCCTCGTGGCGTCCCATGCGACCTGTACGGAGCGCCTGATGGCGCTCGAGGCGATCGTGCCGGTGCCGACGCGCGCCGGCGCCGCCACCCGCAAGTGATCCCGCATCGTGTCGCCGGCGAAACGATGTGACCCGAATCGGGTCACCGCGCCGGCCCGTCGCCGCAGCCATCGCTACCCTGACGTGACCCGGCATTTCGACCCGGACAAGGGGATTCAGGATGAGCGCACGGATTCGAACCGCAGGCCGTTCGGCCCGAAACCTCCTGATGGTCGCCGCCGCGACCCTGCTCGCTGCCCAGCCGGTGGCGCACGCCTGCTCGCGCGTGCTCTGGTCGGCCCCCGACGGCCAGGTGTTCGTCGGACGGACCCAGGACTGGACCGAGAAGGCCGACTCCGCGTTCCGTGTCCATCCGCGCGGCACCGAACGCACGGGCGCCGTGGCCACGAACCCGTACCGCTGGACGTCGAAGTACGGCAGCCTGGTCCTGTCGGCCTACGACATGGGCACGCACGAGGGCGTCAACGAACGGGGCCTCGCCGCCCACGCGCTCTACCTCGCGGGCGAGACGGACTTCGGCAAGCGCGACCCGGCCCGCAAGGCCATCGGCGTCATGCAGTGGGTCCAGTAC
>JAIYAG010000642.1 GCA_027489195.1 Burkholderiales bacterium
CGCCGGCTCTCGGGCGGCATGAAGCGGCGCGTCATGATCGCCAAGGCGCTCGCCCATGAGCCGCGCATCCTCTTCCTCGACGAGCCGACGGCCGGCGTCGATGTCGAGCTGCGCCAGGATATGTGGCAGCTGGTGCGACGGCTGCGCGAGAACGGCGTCACCATCATCCTGACCACGCACTACATCGAGGAGGCCGAGGAGATGGCCGACCGCGTCGGCGTGATCAGCAAGGGCCGCATCATCCTCGTCGAGGACAAGGTCGAGCTGATGCGCAAGCTCGGCAAGAAGCGGCTGACGCTTCAGCTCCAGCAGCCGCTCGCCGAGGTGCCCGCCGCGCTCGCGCCCTACGCGCTCGAGCGCTCGGCCGACGGCACGGAGCTCTCCTACACCTACGACACGCGCAGCGAGCAGCTCGACATGGTGGGCTTCATGCGGCGCCTCGGCGAGGCGGGCATCACCTTCAAGGACCTGCAGACCACGCAGAGCTCGCTCGAGGACATCTTCGTCGACCTCGTGAAGCAGGAGGCCGCATGAACCTCGCCTCGATCCGCGCGATCTACGGCTTCGAGATGGCGCGCACGCGGCGCACGCTGATGGGCAGCATCATCTCGCCGGTCATCTCCACCTCGCTCTACTTCATCGTCTTCGGTGCGGCCATCGGCTCGCGCATCCCGGAGGTGGGCGGGGTCAGCTACGGCGCCTTCATCGTGCCGGGGCTGGTGATGCTGTCGCTGCTCACGCAGAGCATCTCCAACGCGTCCTTCGGCATCTACTTCCCGCGCTTCTCCGGCACGATCTACGAGCTGCTGTCGGCGCCGATCTCGAGCCTGGAGATCGTGATCGGCTACGTGGGGGCGGCGGCGACCAAGTCGATCTTCATCGGCCTGATCATCCTCGGCACCGCGGCGCTCTTCGTGCCGCTGCGCATCGACCATCCGATGTGGATGCTGCTCTACCTGGTGCTGACGGCGGTGACCTTCAGCCTCGTGGGCTTCATCATCGGCATCTGGGCCGACGGCTTCGAGAAGCTGCAGGTGGTGCCCTTGCTCATCGTGACGCCGCTGACCTTCCTGGGCGGCAGCTTCTACTCGATCGACATGCTGCCGCCCTTCTGGCAGACGGTGGCGCTGTTCAACCCGGTGGTCTACCTGGTGAGCGGCTTCCGCTGGAGCTTCTACGGTGCGGGCGACGTGAGCCTGGCGGTCAGCCTCGGCGTGACCGCGCTGTTCCTCGTGGGCGCGCTGGGCGTGGTGGCCTGGATCTTCAGGACGGGCTACCGGCTCAAGGCCTGAGCGGCACGCGAGGGCGGCCGGCCGGACCGCAAGGAGCTGGATGATGAGACACCGATTCCCGATGCTGATGGCCGCCGCGCTGTGGGGTGCGCTCGCGGTCGCGCAGCCGGTCACGAGCACCTACGAGGGGACGGAGCGCGGCGTCACCACGCGCATCGCGCTGCGCGTCGACGGCACGCGCGTCGAGGGCGGCATGCAGGAAGGCGCGCTCGCGCTCGGTCTGCGTGGCACGCTCACCGGGCAGCGGCTCTCCGCGATGATCCTCGACCCGGCGTCCGGCCGCGAACTGCTGCCGCTCACCGGCGAGCTGCGCGGCGACACGCTGGTGATCTCCATCCGGCCCGATGCCGCGAGCCCGCCCCGCACGCTGAGCCTGAGCCGGGTCGACGGGGCGCGCGCCTCGGCACCGGCCGGTGGCGCGTCCGCGGCCTCCGCCGGAGCGCCCGATCCGGCGATCGTCGGCCGATGGCGCAACGAGTCCCAGATCAACAGTCCGGGCGGAGCCGGCGGGTTCGCGTCGCTGTCCACCGTGCGCTATCTCGAGCTCGCGGCCGATGGCCGGGTTCGCCAGTCGGTGCGGTCGGCAGGCGGCGGCGCCAACTGGAGCACACAGGCCGGCGAGACGGTCGAGTTCGTCGGGCGCTGGGAGGCGCGGGGGGCCGAGCTCTGGGTGAAGGCCGACGGTGCCGCGGCATTCGTGCGCGCGGCGACCTGGCGCCGGGTCGGCGAGCGCCTGGTGACCGAGGATGGGCAGGGGCGCAGGATCTGGGAACGCTGAGCCCGCCGGGACGGTATGTCGTGAAGCGGATCGCCGGGCTGCTGATCGCCGCCGGCCTGCTCGGGCCCGCGGCGGCCGAGCGCGCCGCGGGCGACCCGGACCCGCAGGCCTCGCCCGTGCTCGCCGAGCCGGCGCCCCGGCGTTGCCCGGGCACGGCCGAGGTCGTCGTCCGCGATGCGAACGCGGACGACGCACGGACCGTCTGCGACGGCGCGTCGCGGGCATTGGCGTTCCTGGCGCGGGCCGGGCTGGCCGCCCCGCCCGCCACCGACATCCGGGTCGTGAACCGGCTCCCCGGGGAGCTGGCCGGCCGTGCCATCGGCTGCTACCTGCGCGACACGCGGACCATCCTGCTGCTCGACTACGACGCGTTCGAGTCGGTCGGCGAGTGGTTCCGCACGCCGGTCGATCGCGAGCTGTACACATCCGCCGCGTCGCACGAGATGGCGCACGCGGTCGTCGGTTGCCATGCGTGGCCCCACCGGCTGCCGACGGCGGCCCACGAGTACGTCGCCTACGTGGTGATGTTCGGGACGATGGCGCCGGGACTTCGCGAGCGGGTGCTCGCGAAGTTCCCGGGTCCGGGCTTCACGTCCACGCTGCAGATCAGCGACGTCGCCCACCTCGCCGATCCGAACCGCTTCGGCGTGGACGCCTGGCGCCACTACCTCGGCCGCCGGGACCGGGACGCGTGGCTGCGATCGGTGATCTCGGGCGAGGCCGTCCAGGCGCTTCCGGGCGACGCGCCCTGAGGCGCTTGCGGCGCGCCGCCACCACTGTCAAGCTCGCGCGCGTCCCCGTCCACCCTCGCCGAACCCGCACGATGCAATCGCCTGCCCGCCGCACCGCCCTCGTCACCCTGCTGTCGGCCACGCTGGCCGCGTGTTCGACCGGCGGGGCCGGCGACGAGACCTACCGTCCGCTCGTCGGCCAGGGCGGCAAGGACGTGATGTGGGTGCCGACCCTCGATACGCTGCTGCTGCCGATGCTCGAGCTGGCGGCCGTGACCGCCGACGACATCGTCTACGACCTCGGCTCGGGGGACGGCAAGATCCCGATCTGGGCCGCCCGCCGGTTCGGCGCGCGGGCCGTCGGCATCGAGTACGACGCGCAGCTCTCCGCACTGGCGCAGCGCAACGCCGTGCGTGCCGGCGTGACCGACCGCGTGAAGATGGTCCACGGCGACATCTTCAAGGAGGACTTCTCGTCGGCCACCGTGCTCACCCTGTACCTCGGCGAAGCGCTCAACGAGAAGATCAGGCCGACCATCCTCGCGATGCGCCCGGGCACGCGCGTCGTGTCGAACTCGTTCGGCATGGGTACCTGGGAGCCCGACCGCACGGTGCGGCTGCCCGAACAGAACCCGCTGTTCCTGTGGATCGTGCCGGCGCGGGTGGCGGGCGACTGGACGCTCGAGGGCCTGCCCGAGGGCGGGCGGGCGACGCTGCGGCTCGAGCAGCGGCACCAGGTGGTCAGCGGGACGCTGAGCGACGCCGAGCGGCGCGTGCGGCCGGTGGAGGGGCGGCTCGACGGCGCGCGGCTCGCGCTCGATCTCGGGGCGGGCACGGCGGGCGGCGCCGGCCTGCCGCGACGGCTGCTGCTGGAGGTCCGCGACGATGTGCTGCGGGGAGCGCCGGCCTCGGATGCGGCGCGCACGGTGAGCGGGCGCCGAGCGCGCCCCTGAGCGGCACTTCGCGATCGGGCGCGGCGACGCCTCAGCTGTGGTCGCCGGGCTTCGCGATCCGTGCGGCGAGGTTGGAGCGCCACTGGATCGCCACCGCCGACACCGCCAGCAGCAGCACCGCGCCGCTCTCGTAGACCAGGTCCACCGTGCTGATGCCCTTGCCCTGCAGGATGATCAGCCGGCACAGCGCGGTGATCGCGATGAAGATCGTGATCGTGATCGGGATCTCGCGGCTGCGGTAGAACGCCGCGATCATGCCCAGCACCTCGGCGTAGATGAACAGCAGCAGCAGGTCGGTGAGCTTCACGCCGCCGCCCTGCAGCATCACCAGCATTTCCTGTCCGACCGCCAGCACGGTGAACCCGGCGATCAGGATCAGGATCGACTTCTCGGTCGCGAGGATCAGCTTATGGACGTCGAGCATGGGAGCCTCGTGCTGCGCACGGTCTGGGGGCCGCCCCGAAGGTGCGGTGCGGCAGTCGAGAGCTTAGCGGCAACGCTGCCGCACGAGGCCAAGTCCCCGCGGTGTGCTCGGCTCAGACGGCCCGTGCCGCGCGCAGCGCGGCGATCTCCGCCGCCGAACAGCCCAGCTCGCCCAGGATCTCGTCGGTCTGCTCGCCCCAGTCGGGCGCACCGCGCGCCACCCGCGCCGGCGTGCGCGAGAGCTTCACCGGTTGCGAGATCACCCGCACCGGCGCGCCGTCGGAGGTCGTGGTCTGCGCGACCACGCCGAGGTGGCGCACCTGCGGGTCCTCGACCAGCTCGGGCACGGTGTAGAGCGGGCCCGCGGGCACGCCCGCGTCGTTCAGCGCGCGCACCCAGCGGTCCACCGTGCCGCCGGCGAACACCGCCTGCAGCGCCTCGGTCAGCGAGGCGCGGTGCCGCACGCGCAGCGGCTCGCTCGCCCACTCGGGGCGCCCGACCCAGTCGGGCCGGCCGATCGTCTCGCACAGCCGGCGCCAGGTCGCCTCGCCGGTGGCGCCGATGTTGAAGCGGCCGTCGGACGCGTCGAACAGGCCCATCGGCGCGCTGGTGGGATGGTCGTTGCCGGCCGGCTGCGGCACCGCGCCGTCGTTGACGTAGCGCGCGACCTGGAAGTCCATCATCGCGATCATCGAGTGCAGCAGCGAGGCCTGCACCCACTGGCCGCGACCGGAGACCTCGCGCTCGCGCAGCGCCACCAGCACGCCGATCGCGGCGAAGAGCCCGGTGGAGAGGTCCGACACCGCGAGCCCGGCGCGCAGCGGTCCGGTCGCCTCGGTGCCGGTCAGCGACATCAGCCCGCCCATGCCCTGCACGATCTGGTCGACGCCCGGGCGCAGCGCGTAGGGGCCGTCCTGCCCGAAGCCCGAGATGCTCGCGAGCACGATGCGCGGATTGATCGCTGCGAGCGACTCGTAGTCCAGCCCGAGCCGTGCCTTCACGTCGGGCCGCCAGTTCTCGACCACCACGTCGGCGCGCGCCGCCAGCCGCGCGAACACCGCGCGGCCCTCGGCGGTCTTCAGGTTCAGCGTCAGCGCGCGCTTGTTGCGGTTCAGGTTCTGGAAGTCGCCGCCGCGCCGGTTCGACGCGAACAGCCCCTCGTTCGGATCGACGCCCGGCGGCGGCTCGACGCCGATCACGTCGGCGCCGAAGTCCGCCAGCACCCGCACGCAGGTCGGCCCCGCCCTGACCCGGGTCAGGTCGAGCACACGGATGCCGTCGAGCGCACCCATCTCAATCGGCCTTGATGCCGGTGCTCTTCACCACCTCGCCCATGCGGGCGTAGTCCTTCTCGAACATCGTGCGGAACGCATCGGGCGGGCCGCCGCCGATCTCCGCGCCCATGCCCAGCAGCTTCTCGCGCACGTCGGGGAAGGCCATCGCGCGGGCGATGTCCTGCTGGATCTGCTCGACCAGCGCCCGCGGCATGCCCGCCGGGCCGTGCCAGCCGTACCAGGCCGACAGCTCGAAGCCCGGCTGGCCGACCTCGGCGGTCGTCGGCACGTCGGGCAGTCCGGTCATCCGCTGCGAGGCCAGCACCGCGAGCGCCTTGAGCTTGCCGGCCTTGATGTGCTGCGTGGCGCCGGTGCTGGTGTCGAAGCTCATCGTCACGTTGCCCGCGATCACGTCGAGGATCGCCGGGGCGCTGCCCTTGTAGGGCACGTGCGTGATCTGCGCACCGGTGATCCGGTTGAACACCTCGCCGCCGATCTGCTGGATCGAGCCGTTGCCGGTGGACGCGAAGGTGAGCTTGCCGACGTTCGCCTTCGCATAGGCCACCAGCTCCGGGAAGGTCGACACCGGGACCGCGTTGCCCACCACGCAGATCATCGGGAACTGCACGCCGAGCGTGATCGGCGTGAAGTCGCGCAGCGCGTCGTAGGGCGCCTTCATCACGTGAGGCCCGAGCGAGTGCGAGTTCGGCACCGACAACGACAGCGTGTAGCCGTCGGGCGGCGCCTTGGCGACGATGTCGGCGCCGATGAAGCCGCTCGCGCCCGGGCGGTTCTCCACCACCACCGGCTGGCCCCAGATCTGGTTGAGCCGCAGCGCGACCGAACGCAGGTAGATGTCCGCGCCGCCGCCGGGCGCGAAGCCGAGCACCACGCGGACCGGTCGGGTCGGGAAGCGTTCCTGCGCGAAGGCGCGCGAGGCCGGGCCGAAGGTCGCCGCCGCCAGCGCGCCGGCGGCGGCCGAGAGGATCGCGCGGCGGCTCATCGCGCGGCCCCCTTCGCGTCGACCGGGATCGAGTCGTCGGCGAGCAGCTCGGCGACCACGCCCGGGCTCGGCCGGAACTTCACCGGCAGCGCCGCCGAGCTGCCCGACAGCACCTCGCAGCCCGCCTCGAGCAGCTTCGCCTCGTAGGCGGCCGGGTCGTCGACGACGATCCCGAAGTGGTGGATGCACGGACCCGCTCCGGCGAATCCGGCCTCGGGCGAGTCCTCGCTGTCGTACTGGATCATCGTGAGGAACAGGTAGCCGTCGGTCAGGTGGCGCGAGGTGCGCCCCGGGTTCTTCACCGTCGACACGTGGCGGAATCCGAACACGCCCTCGTAGAGCGCGCTCGCCTGCGCCAGGTCCGGGACCTTGAGCGCGATGTGGTTGATGCGGGGCATCGGGGTCTCCTCCGGGCCACGGTCCGTCGCGGGCCGGATGGCCCGTCCGCGTTCCGTTCGCCTCGGATCGACCGTACTCGCGCGACCGGGCCGCGACAAGCGGCGGGCGGGACGGCGGGCGTGCCGGGCCCGGGGAATCGGCACGCCCGTCTCGTCCGTCGGAACCGACACTTGTCCAACCAACGTCAAGCTGGTATTACAGACATCCTTGTCACAAAAAATGTACAACCGCCATGGCTCACGTCGTCATCCCCGCGTTCCTCGTCATCGGGCTGATCTTCGGCCTGGTCACCTTCCCGCATCGCCACCTGTTCGGCGAAGGACCGCCGCAGGCGCCCGCCGACGACAAGGGCGGGCCGGGTGCGCGGCTGTACTGGGCGCTGGTGGCGACCTTCCTGTGGCCGATCCTGATCGTCAGCGGGCTGCACGGGCTGTATCGCGTGTATTCGGCGCGCCGGACCTGAGCGGACGGCCGGCGAGGGCCGGCCGCGAGACCGCCGCGACGTCTCAGGCGCGCGTCGCGCGTGCGTCGATCGAGGCCCGGCCGGCGCCGAGCCCCTGCGCCGAGACCATGCCGCCGATCCGCTCCGACAAGGTGCCCGCCGCGGCGCCGAGTGCTTCGGTGACCTCGGGGATCGACTTGCGCCGCATCTGGTCGATCCGTTCGGCATACGGTACGGTCAGCGCGGCGATCGCTCGCTTCTGCGTGTCCAGGATCGGGAAGGCGACCGCGTACAGGCCGCGGACCTGGACGCTCGGAATCGACTCGAAGCCCGCGGCGCGAATCGATTCGAGCACGCTGTCGAGCTGCGGGTCCGCCTGTTCGGGGCGACGCTGAAGGCATTCCTCGATGCGCAACGCGCGGGTCCGCTCGTCCTGGAAGGCCAGCAGCACGCGCCCCGACGCCGAGACGAGCACGTCGAGTTCGGCGCCCGCACGGACCGCGAAGCCCATGCCGCTCGGCGTGTCGACCTTGCACAGCACCACCTGCTTGCCCTGGCCGTAGATCGTCAGGTGGCAGGACTGGTCGAGTTCGCCCGCCAGCCGCTGCATGATCGGCATGGCTTCGAAGAGCAGGCGATGGGTGGGCGGGTTGACGTGCGCGAGCTCGAACAGCTTGGTCGTGATCCCGTAGCAGTTCTCGTCGACCAGCGCCACGTAGTTCCGGCTGGCCAGGCACGCGACCATCCGGTAGATCTCGCCGACGCTGCGGCCGAGTTCCCGGGCGATCTCCTTCTGCGACAGCGGCCGCTCGCTGCGGCACAGCGTCTCCAGGATGTCGAGGCCCTTCTCGAGGGCGGGTGCGGAATACGATCGGCCCTCGGCCTCGGCGACCGTGGCCGCCTCCTTCGAATCGTCTTTCATCGAACGCTCCAGTCGGTGTGACGCCGCGCGTCGGTCCGCGCGGGCCTGCATCCACCGACGCCATTCTGAGCCACTCTCGGCATCGGTCCAGTGCGTCAGGCGCTCCGGGCGGCGCCGGCGGCGATCATCGCCTCGATGGCGTCGTCCCGGTATCCGAGCTCGCGCAGCAGTTCGCGCGTGTCGGCACCGCGGGGCTGCGCCGGTGCGCGTCGCGACGGATACGCACCCTCGAAGCGGACCGACGAGCGCAGGGCCGCGGTCCGCCCCTCGGTCGGATGCTGCTCGAACCCGATCAGTCCGACCGCCTCGAGATGCGGATCGTGCTGCAGCGTCTCGAGCGTGTGGCACGGCTGGGCGGCGATGTCCGCCGCCTGCAGGCGCTCGAGCCATTCGGCGGTCGTGCGAGCGGGCAGCGGCGCGCCTCGGACCGCGAACCACTCGGCGACATGGCGGGCGCGTGCCGCGACGGACGTGAAGCGGGCGTCCTCGAGCAGCGGCTCGCGGTCGGTGGCCTTCAGGAAGGCCCGTACCTGGGCGTCGGTGTTGATCGTGAACGAGATCCAGCCGTCGGCCGTCTTCACGGGCTTGTTGTGCGGGCTGAGCAGTCGCTGGTCACCCGGGGGGCCGACCGGCGGATCGAAGCTGTGCTGCGCCAGATGCTCCTGCAGCACGAAGGTGGCCATGGTCTCGAACATCGGGACCTCGATGCTGCAGCCCGTGCCGTGGATCCGCCGCTCGACGATCGCCGCGAGGATGGCGCCGGCCGCGATC
>JAIYAG010000078.1 GCA_027489195.1 Burkholderiales bacterium
CCGCGACGCCGCGCGCGAGCAGGCCGGCCGGGCGGAAGGGGTGGGGCATGTTGCTATGATAGGCGCGCCATGACCGAGCCCTCGACCCGCCCCGCGCCACCGGTGATGCCGGACTCGCCGCTCACCCATTTCGACGCGTCCGGACAGGCCCACATGGTCGACGTCGGCGCCAAGGCGGTCACGCGGCGCCGCGCGATCGCGAGCGGGCGCATCACGATGCGCGCCGAGACCTTCGAGCTGGTCCGCAGCGGCGGCGCGAAGAAGGGCGACGTCCTCGGCATCGCACGCATCGCCGCCATCCAGGGCGCCAAGCGCACCGCCGACCTGATCCCGCTGTGTCACCCGATCGCGCTGACCCGCGTCGCCGTGACGCTCGAGCTCGATGCCGACACGCTCGCGGTCGTCTGTACCGCGACCGTCGAGTGCGAGGGCAAGACAGGCGTCGAGATGGAGGCCCTGACCGCGGTGCAGGTCGGCCTGCTCACCGTCTACGACATGTGCAAGGCCGTGGACCGCGGCATGACCATCACCGACGTGAGGCTGCTGGAGAAGCACGGCGGCAAGAGCGGCAGCTTCGTTGTCCCCGCCTGAGATGCCGGGCGACGCCGTCCGCCGATACGTCGACCTGCAGCCCGGCGATCCGGCGCCCTGGTTCGAGCAGCGCGGCTGGGAGAACCCCCGCTACGTCTTCGACACCGCTGCCGGCCGCTGGCTGGTGCTGTGCTTCTTCGCATCGGCCTCCGACCCGGTGGGCCGCGAGGCGCTGGCCGCGGCCCTCGATCGCCGGGACCTGTTCGACGACACGCATGCGAGCTTCTTCGGCGTGACGCTCGACCCGGGCGACGAGAAGCGCGGCCGCATCCGCGACAGCATGCCGGGGGTGCGCTTCATCCTGGACTTCGACGGCAGCGTGTCGCGGGCGTACGGCGCGATCCCCGACGATTCGCGCCCGGGCGGCGGTCGCGTGCCGGTGCAGCGCTTCTGGTTCGTGATCGACCCGACGCTGCGCATCGTCGCGAAGATCCCGTTCGGCCCCGACGGCGCCGGTCACCGCGAGGCGATCGAGATGATCGAGCGGCTGCCGGCGCCCGGCCGGCATGCGGGCATCGAGCTGCAGGCGCCGATCCTGATGCTGCCCGACGTGTTCGAGCCGTCGCTCTGCGAGGCCCTGATCGAGACCTACACACGCGTCGGCGGCACGCCCTCGGGCTTCATGCGCCAGGTCGACGGCCGCACGGTCCTGGTCCACGACCCCGGCCACAAGCGGCGTCGCGACTGCCACGTCGAGGCGCCCGAGCTGCTCTCGCGGATCCAGGCCCGGATCCGCCGGCGGGTGGTGCCCGAGATCCGCAAGGCCCACCAGTTCGCGGTGACCCGGATGGAGCGCTACATCGTCGCCTGCTACGACGCGCAGGACGCGTGGCACTTCAACGCGCATCGGGACAACACGACCCGCGGCACGGCGCACCGGCGCTTCGCGGTGTCGATCAACCTGAACGCGGGGTTCGAGGGCGGCGAGATCGGCTTCCCGGAGTACGGTACCCGGACCTTCAAGCCGGCGCCCGGCACGGCGCTGGTGTTCTCCTGCTCGCTGCTGCACGCGGTGACCCCGGTCACCCGAGGTCGGCGCCTGGCCTTCCTGCCCTTCCTCTACGACGACGCCGCCGCGCAGGTCCGGGAGGCGAACAACGCGTTCCTGGCGGACGGCCTCGAGCCCTACCGCCCGGACGAGACGCAGCCAGCCTCCCCGGCAGCCCGGGAAGGCGGCGCGCCCGCGCTCAGCCCCGAAGCAGGTTGAGCGCAGCTAGCGCGACGAAGCCGACAGAAGCCAGCGCGATCGACCACGAAGCCAGAGCGGAGCCGGTCTGGAACGAGAGGGGGCGGGAGGTGGTGCGGCGCATGGCGGTTCTTTCCTGGGGAGCGCCAAGCGTAACTCCGGGTCGGCCCCAAGAGTGTGCGGAGATACCCGATTTCACAGGCATGAAGACAACTGTTGCCGCCACGCCGCATCGGGGCGGGCGGTTCCGGTCAGTCCCGGTAGTAGACGACCTGGATGCTGCTGGCGAGCAGGGTGCCCGCGTCGCCCCAGACCTCGGCGCGCTGCTCGAAGAAGCCCTGGGCGAACGACACGCCGCGCGCACAGGCGAGCACCGGCCGCGTGCCCTGGGCGGCCAGCGTGGCCGCGCCGGCATGGATCAGGGTCGTGATCGACACCGTGCCGATCGGCGTGAAGCGCCGGCGACGCCGGAACACCCGGGGGTAGAAGGCATCGCAGATCGCGGCGAGCGCCGGGGCGTCCAGCGGGCGTTCGGGCAGGTCCCGGATCCACATCGCGGTGCGCGAGTCGGGCAGCTCGTCGCCGGCTTCCAGGTCCGGCCAGTCGCCCTCGACGAAGCGCATCTCGTAGCGATTCGGCCATTCGAGCCCCTGGCGCGGCGCGGCGATCGCGACCTGCGCCGCGGGCGGCACCTCGGGCATCGTGAGCTCGGACGCGGACCAGGTGTCGCGGCGGACCGCGAACACCGCGGTCCCGGTGGTGGCAAGCTGCCCGCCCTGGTGCTGCGCCAGGCTCCAGTGCTGGGTGCCGCGGTTGGTGCGCGCCGGCCGCGCCTCGATCTCGAACGCGCCGGCCGCGACCGGACCGGCATAGTTGACGGTCAGCGCCAGCGGATCGCCCAGCCGCTCGGGATGGTCCATCGCGGCCCGCAGCAGCACGGCTGCGGTGACCCCGCCGAACGGCCCGACCATGTTCGCCCAGGGCGCGGTGGTCTCGCCTCGGAAGCGGTGCTCGCCGAGCGGGGCGAGGCGCAGGGCCTGGTCGAGGGGATGCACGGAGGCGTCGGTCATGGCAGCGGTGCGGCAGCGGGGTGGGGCGTCACCGGGACGCGGGTGAGGACGGGGCCGAGGGGCTGGGGGACGACTGCGGCGCACCCGCCCGGGGCGTCGCCCGCCAGGGCGTGACCCGGATCGCCAGCGCGGTGCCCGCGCCGTAGACGAGCATCGCCGCCGCGACCAGCGCGAAATACTGCCACGCCTCGGCATCGTGGGTCGCCAGCCAGGCGCCGACCACGGCGACCAGCACCAGCCGCGCGGTGGCGGCGAGCACCGGCCCGAGCACCTTGCCGGATCCCTGCGACGCGAAGTACAGGGTGAGCCCGAGGCCGAAGGCGGCGAACGCGGGGCCCGCCCAGCGCAGGTACGAGCGCGCGTGCACGAGCACCGTCTCGTCGGTCGTGAACAGCATCGCCCAGGTGTCCGGCGCGATGGACACGATGGTGCCGAGCACGCCGAGCATCAGCGCCGACACGCAGCCGGCGGTCCAGGCCACACGCCGCGCCCGGGCGACGTCGCCGGCCCCGATCGCCATGCCGACCATCGGCACCGACGCGACGCCGATGCCGAAGGCGATCGGGATCAGCAGGAACTCGAGCCGCTGCCCGATGCCGTAGCCGGCGAGCTCGGCCACGCCGAGCCGCGCGACCAGCCCGGTGAAGATCAGCACGGTCAGCACCGACTGCACCGGCGACAGACAGGCGAGCGCGCCGACCTTCAGGATGTCGGCGAACATGTCGCCGCGCATCGTGAAGCCGCGCAGGCTCAGGGTCATCCGCGCCCGGCCGCTGCCGAGCCACCAGACGAGGAAGGCGACGCCCGCGCCGGTCGCGACGATCTGGCCGACCGCGATGCCGGGCATGCCGTAGCGCGGAATCGGGCCGAGACCCAGGCCGAGCGCGCCGCCGATCGCGATCTGCAGCGCCGACGACACCAGCAGCGTGACCGAGGGCACGCGCATGTCGCCGGTGCCGCGCAGCACGGAGGCGAGCGTGTTGAGCAGCCAGATCAGCACCGCGCCGAAGAACAGCACGCCGGAGTAGCGCGCGGCCTGCTCGAGCACCTCGCCGCGGCCGCCGAGCGCGTGATAGAGCGCCGGGCCGAACACGAGGAAGAGCACCGAGGTGAGCAGCCCCGCGACGGTGCCGATCACCACCGCGTGCAGCGCGAGGGTGCGTGCGCGCTCGGGGTCCTTCGCGCCGAGCGCGCGGCTCACGGCCGACG
>JAIYAG010000014.1 GCA_027489195.1 Burkholderiales bacterium
CTGCGCGGCCGGGCCCTCCTCGACCACGCGCCCGAGGTACATCACCACCACGCGGTCGCACAGCAGCCGCACGACGTTCAGGTCGTGCGACACGAAGAGGTAGGTCAGCCCGCGCTCGCGGCGCAGGCGCGCCAGCAGCTGCAGCACCACCGCCTGCACCGACACGTCGAGCGCCGCGGTCGGCTCGTCCAGGATCAGCAGCGAAGGCTCGGGCGCCAGCGCCCGTGCGATGCCGACCCGCGCCCGCTGGCCGCCCGACAGCTGGTGGGGCCAGCGGCCGAGCAGTTCGGCAGGCAGCCCGACCTCCTCGGCGATGCGGCGCACGCGCTCGTCGACGTCGCCGGGAATCCTCAGCCGCAGCAGCGGCTCGGCGATCGCCTGGCGGGCCGTCTGGCGCGGGTCGAGGCTGTCGGTCGCATCCTGGAACACCAGCTGGATCTTGGCGCGCGTGCCCGAGGTCGCGAAGGCGCGCGCCGGCACCGCACCGATGTCGCGGCCCTCGAAGGTGATCGTGCCGTCGCTCGGATCGAGCAGGCGCGCGAGCAGCCGCGCCAGGGTCGACTTCCCGCAGCCGGACTCGCCGACCAGCCCGACCGACTCGCCGCGCCGCAGCGCGAGGTCGATCGCGTCGACGGCGTGCAGCACCGGCGCGCGCTTGCCGCTGCCGAGCGGGAAGCGCTTGGACAGGCCGGTGGCGGCGACCAGCGGTGCGTCGGGGCCGGCGACGGCCGCGACGCCCCCGGGCGGGCTCAGCTCGGCGGCAGCGGATTCGCGCATGCGAAGTCCTCGGTGGCATCCACGCGGACGTGGCGGATCGCGCTCGAGCAGGCCTCGAGCGCATTCGGGCAGCGCTCGATGTAGCGGCACGGCGGCAGGTCGGCGCGGCGCAGGTCGGGCAGGCCGCCTGCGATCGGCTGCAGCTCGTCCAGCGAGGCCCGCCCGGCCGGCGTCGAGCCGATCAGCGCCCGGGTGTACGGATGGCGGGGCGAGGCGAAGAGCCTCGCGGTGGCGCCGGCCTCGACGACGTGGCCGGCGTGCATCACGACGATCCGGTCGCAGAAGTCGGCGGCGAGCGCGAGGTCGTGGGTGATCAGCAGCGTCGCCACGCGGTCGGCGCGCGCCCGCTCGCGGATCAGCTCGAGCACCGCCGCCTGGGTCGTCACGTCCAGGCCGGTGGTGGGCTCGTCGGCGATCAGCAGGCGCGGCCGGCTCGACATCGCCAGCGCGATCATCACCCGCTGGCACATGCCGCCCGAGAGCTCGAACGGATACGCGTGGAAGCGACGCTCGGGGTCGGCGATCGCGACCTCGCGCAGGCAGGCGACGGCGCGCGCCCGCAGGTCGACCGAGCGGATGGCGTGATGGCGCGCCAGCACGTCCTCGAGCTGCTCGCCGATCTTGCGGATGGGGTTGAGCGCCGCGCGCGGGTTCTGGAAGACCATGCCGATCTCGCGGCCGCGCAGGTCCTGCAGCTCGCGCTCGGTCGCCGCGCGCAGGTCGATGCCGTCGAAGCGGATCCGCCCGGAGGTGATCCGCGCCGCGCGGTCGGACAGTCCGAGCAGCGCGTGGCACAGCACCGACTTGCCCGAGCCCGACTCGCCCACCAGCCCCAGGATCTCGCCGCGGCCGATCGACAGGCTCACGTGATCGAGCGCGCGCACCGTACCCGAGCGGGTGCGGAACTCCAGCGACATGTCGTCGATGGACAGCAGCGGCGGCGCGTCCTGGCTCATGCTTGTCCGCTCATGTGCGCCGCCTCGGGTCGAGCAGGTCGCGCAGCGCGTCGCCGAGCAGGTTGAACGAGAACACCGCGAGCATCAGCACCGCGCCCGGGAAGAGCGCGACCCACCATTCGCCCGACATGATGTACTGCGCGCCCTCCGCGACCATGATGCCCCACTCGGGGGTCGGCGGCCGCACGCCCAGGCCGATGAAGGACAGGCCCGCGGCGTTGAGGATCGCCCAGCCCATGTTGAGCGACACCTGCACCGCGATCGGCGGCAGCAGGTTCGGGAACACGTGGCGCATCAGCACGCCCCACTCCGAGTTGCCCGCCAGGCGCGCCGACTCGACGAAGCCCGCGTTGCGGCGCACGTTCGCCTCGGCCCGCGCCACGCGGATGTAGAACGGCAGGTTGATGATCGCGGTGGCGATGATGATGTTCGCCAGGGTGTTGCCCAGGGCGGCGACGATGCCCATCGCGAGCACGAACAGCGGGAAGGCCATGATGGTGTCGGCCGAGCGGGACACGATGCGGTCGAGCCAGCCGCCGAAGAAGCCCGCGGCCGCACCGAGCGTGGCGCCCACCACGAACGACAGCGCGACCGCCGCCACAGCCAGGCCCAGGTCGAGCCGGGTCGCGACGATGCAGCGCGACAGGATGTCGCGACCGAGCGCGTCGGTGCCGAACCAGTGCGAGGCCGACGGCGGCTGCAGCGCGATCGAGGGCGCGGTGGCGAGCGGGTCGTGAGGCGCCAGCCAGGGGCCGAACAGCGCCACCACCACCAGCGCGGCGAACAGGCCTGCCGCCAGCAGCGTGACCGGATTCTCGGTCAGCACATGGCGCAGGTGGCCGCCGCGCGGCGCGGCGGGACGGGCCGCGACGGGCGCGGCGTGGGCGGCGGAGGGAGGCAGCGCGCTCATCGCCGGCTCAGGCCTGCATGGCGACCCGCGGGTCGATCAGCAGGTAGGCGAGATCGATCAGCAGGTTGAGCAGCACGTAGAGCACCCCCATCGTCAGCACGAAGCCCTGCACCGGCGCGTAGTCCGAGGCGGTGAGCGACTCGATCGCGAAGGAGCCGATGCCCGGCCAGGCGAAGACCTTCTCGACCAGCACGTTCGAGCCGAGCAGGAAGGAGAACACCATGCCGAGCGTGGTGACCACCGGCAGCAGCGCGTTGCGCAGCGCGTAGCGCACCAG